>JAEVYV010000319.1 GCA_023392575.1 Bacteroidota bacterium
AGCCTGCAGTGGGCTGACCCAAGACAAGGGTCGGCCCACTGCAGGCAGCAATGAGCTGACTGCAGACAAGGAGTAGGCGAATCAAGGCTTGGGTCAGCTCACTTCAGGCTGCAGTGGGTAAAAACCAGGCTTGTTTCGCCTCTTCCCTGTCTGGTTTTCACTCATCGCTGTCTGTAGTCGGCTCTTGCTTGTCTGCTTTTTGCTCCCATCCGGCGCTCCTCCTCTTAGCGAAACGATCTTAATAGCCTCCTCTGCCAACGGGCCCCGCAGAAAGAGTTATTCAGATCGAAACTATAGCGGGAGGCTTGTCGGGAAAGAACAGACTACGGATAGCCGATCTTGCAGGCTCAGGTCAACAACGTTGGTTTCGGCTCGTAATGAATAGTGGCGTTGTAGAAATACAATTCGTTTTGAAGCATGCGATACTATAATAAGCATTGGCTGTTAGAAAGTAAAGCGGCTTGTGAAGACACAAGCCGTGGCAGTGGAGAAGCGCTTGTCTGCAGAGAGATTCATGCGATGGATGGTTTCTGGCTGTCATCTTAATGGAATGAATGGTTTTTGGGTTTAATTTCCTGACCGGGCTTATTCAGAAAACCAGGACAATAGTTCTGTCTCTCGTTAGATATAGTAAAGCTAATAGTATTCGTTGCGTGTTTTTATTGATTATTGGGTTGCGATGTATTTGGGATGGGTTGTTTTAAAGGATAACCATTTGCGATTTTCTGCCAGAAGATAATGCAATGAAAACTCCCGAGTTCGCTGCAGGGCTCCTGTAAAAGCTGCCCCGGGGGCGGAGCAGACAGAAAGGATAATTAATTTTATGCGGTGTGTAGTCTCAAAACAAGTTTCCACCGAGTCCTTCAGAGTCTCGGCTGGAAAGGAAACCGATTTTTTATGGTTTTAGCTATGCGGAAAGTTTCGACAGAAAATAACAGAACTGAAAAATTAAGGGTAGTCGGGTTTAATTCAACAAACCCGAGGCGCCCGAATAATCAGCGGTTGTTGGAGAAGTGACAATCAACGGACTGGAGGTCATTAAACCACCGGGAACAGCAAATTTCCACTTTTCGGTACCTGTTACGGCATCAAAGGCATAGAAGTATCCGGTGCCGCCTCCGCCAACGTAAACAATACCATTTGAGACTGCAGGGCTGGCGCTGTTTGCCAGCACTCTTTTTGTCCACAAGGTAGTTCCTGTGGCGGCGTCCAATGCATGAAGGTTCAAATCGTCGGCAGTGATGTAAAGACGTCCGTTAACAACACAGGGGCTGGATGAGATGCCGGTATTTTGCAGTTTCTCCCAAACCAGTTGCCCGGTGTTTGCATCCACAGCAAACAAACTTCCTTTCTGCGAAAAATTGGAGACGTTATACCAGGATCCAATATACACAATGCCATTAGCTACTGTGGGGCTTGATTGTTCCAGTGAAATGCCGCCCGCAAAAAATCGCCATTTTTGACTACCGGTAAGGGCATTAATGGCATAGAGGTATCCGTCGCGGCTGCCTACATAAACAACTCCGTTTACAAGAGCAGGCCCCGATTGGTTGATCATGGCACCGGTAGCAAACTTCCATTTAAGGGTACCGGTAGCGCTATCCAATGCATACAGGTTGTTATCGGAACTGCCAAAATATACCGTGCCGTGGCCTACGGTCGGACTGGCACTAATATTAGAACCGGTGTTGAAACGCCATTTCACTATTCCCGTAGCTGCATCAATGGCTGCCAGATAATCATCGTTACACCCTACATATACTGTTCCGTTTACCACCACGGCATCGGACTCAATGCCGGTTGTGCCCAGGCCGGTCCTCCATTTTATTTGTCCGGTTGTAGCATTAAAAGCATAGACATAATTGTCAATGCCGCCGACATAAACGGTGTTGTTTTCAAATGTCGGACTGGAATAAGCAAAGCTTGCCGTGCTGTTGAACTTCCACAGAAGTGTCCCGGCATCGGCGTTGAGGGCATAAAAGTGATTGTTGCTGCTGCCAAAATATATGATTGCGGAAGTGTTGGTTGAAGAAACAGTTACGGTGTATTTTATCGATGAACCGTCTGCAGCGGTTACTGTGTAAACAACTGGGCGTGTAAAATCCTGAGGAAGGCCGCTGGCGGGTGAAATGCTTTTTCCTTTGATGGCGATCTCCGGCGTGAGCCCGTTTCTCTCAGTATTTGGCGGCAGCGTAATATTGATGGAGTCGTTCTTTATTACGACTGTTACGTCAGACAGTTGTAAGTACGTACCATCGGCCTGCTTGAGTGCAAAAGAGACAATTTCTTTCGTTGTATCGGAAGGCAGGTTCGACTTTACACAACCGGAAAACAGGAGGATAAAAAAACACAAGCAGCCAAAAAGTTTGTTTCGAAGAAGCAGTCGTTTCATGAAACAATAATAGAAAGGATTGACGAGAAATCTTAGTTTTTGAAAGCAAACATTTCAGCAGCCTTGGTTTTGGGAGAAACGGGTGGTAAGTAATGAAATATGAATTGGGGAACTGAGACAAAAGTTCAGCGATAGTGAGCAAAAAATTCCAGAATCTTAACCGGCCCGTTCAATGCTAACTGCGCGGCTTATGTCTTTACAGGCCGTAGTTAAAATGAATACCTTGTATGGCTGCGTTTGACGGACCTGTCGCAAACCCAGGCGGCCGGTTTGATAGACAAAAAAAGGTGCATTCGTCGTCAGCTATGGAGTTCACCATTTTTTAAAGATCATCTTATTCATCGTTTGCACTATTTTTAGCCAAATCAAATTGATGCGGAAAAAAATTGCTTCTCTTTTGTTGCTTTCCTTTTTTTTCACTTTGGTGTTGCAAGCGCAACAAAGAACACAAAAGGAAAATCTGACCAAAACAGTTGACAGCATCCTCCGGGGTGCGGTAGATAGCGGCCTGATTCCCGGGGCGGTTATCGAGATAAAAAAAGGCAACCAGGTTATTTGCAAAAAGGCTTTTGGTTTTGCTGAACGAAATGATGATCAGAACAAGCTCCTGGCTCATCCCGTGCCCATGACAACCGGTCATCTTTTTGACATTGCTTCTCTTACCAAAGTAGCAGGCACAACCACTGCTGTCATGCTGCTGGTTGACCGCGGGCTTATCAAAGTAGATGACCCGGTTGGTAAATACATTCCTGCATTTGATACCGGGGATAAAAAACAAATTACTATTCGTCACCTGCTTAACCATACTTCTGGATTGATTACCTGGTACCCGTTGTTTTACCGGGCTCAGAATAAACAGGAAGTATATAAACTGATTGATGAATTGCCGCTTGCCTTTCCGGTAGGAAAATCGCGGCACTACAGCGACCTCGGTTTTATTCTTTTAGGCGAGATCATAGAAAAAGTTTCGGGCATGCCGCTGGACCAGTTTATGCAAAAAAATATTTTCATCCCGCTGGGCATGCGTCATACGGGTTATAACCCGCTTGCCGGCGGCTTTACAAAATTTGCAGCCACCTCTCATGGCAATCCGTACGAGACCCGGATGGTGCACGATCCCTCACTTGGGTATGTATTTAAAGAAATAGATCCGGCCCAATGGAATGGCTGGCGCACCTATACGCTGCGGGGCGAAGTAAACGACGGCAATGCCTGGTATGCGCTGCAAGGGGTAAGCGGGCATGCCGGTTTGTTTTCTACTATTGATGACTTGCAAAAGCTGGTTGACATGCTGAAGAACCGGGGCAAAGTACAAGGAAGGCGATTCATTTCTGAAAAAACCATAGAGCTGTTTTTAACACAGGATGAATTTAAAAATGGCCTTGGCTGGATGATGGATCCCGGTGATTCCTATATGAAAGGCGGTCCTGCTGGAACGTTTGGGCATACCGGGTTTACCGGGACAAGCATTGCGGTGGTGCCTTCCCTGAACCTCTCCGTTATCTTGCTGATCAATCGCCAGAACATGGGGTTATTGCCTACCAGCTATTATTACAATCCCAACCCGCTTCGAAAGGCCATCTTCGAGGCCGCGTTGGCAGATTATAAATAAATAGAGAGGGATCGTTGTTCTCTAATTATAACACTGAAAGACTATGGGTAGCCGTGACTGGCAGAATCTTTGCAAGTAAGAATTGGCAACGAATATTGCCAAACAGATCAATTTAAAAGACAACTATGAAAAAGAACAACATCTTCCGCATGACGGCAACCTCCCTCTTATTGATAGGATTATTGGTTTCCCTTCCCGCTTTTTCGCAGAATTCAAAGGAAAAAGACCTGATTGCAGACAGCAAGAAGGCCAAAGCTGAGTTTATCAAAGGCGACAGCCTGATGGAAAGTCTGTTTGCCAACTCCCATGCCTACGTTATTTTTCCCAATATAGGGAAAGGCGCTATTGGCGTAGGCGGCGCGGCGGGCAACGGAATTGTTTTTCAGAAAGGAAGCCCGATTGGAAGTGCAAAGATGAAACAGGTGAGCGTTGGTTTTCAGTTTGGTGGCCAGGCCTATCGCGAGGTCATCTTTTTTGAGAACGAAGCCGCACTGGATCGTTTTAAGCAAAACAAATTTGAATTTGCGGCCCAGGCTTCAGCGGTAGCGGTAACGAAAGGCGCTTCAACCAACGTTAAATACAGGGATGGCGTGATGGTGTTCACGCAGGAAAAAAAGGGCCTGATGTATGAGGCCTCTATCGGCGGACAAAAGTTTAGCTATAGTTCCTTTTGACGAGGCGGCCGGCATTGTAAACTTTAACGGGCCTGAGTCACAGACTCAGGCCAACATAGGGCTTGCCTGCATCCGTTAGTCTTCATAAAGCAAATACTTCTTCCGCATTTTCTTATATTCACTCAGGCCGGGTTCCCAGCTATCGCGGATTTCTTTTTCCGATTTGCCATCTATGATCTGCTGCCGGAACAAAGCCGAGCCCACCAGCTTTTCAATCACACCCATTTCTTTACTCAATTTCGAATTAAAGAATTGTTCTTTGTTGGGTGATGCCCTGTACAGTTCCATCATCCATTGCAGGTTGATCTGTTTCTTTTTACGCAGTTGCTGCACATCATAGTTGCGTAAATCAATACCATAACAAAGCTGGTCCATAAAAAGCGGTGTCTCCGCCATGCCTTTAATACTGTTTGGGGTGAAGGAGAATTCATATTTTCCTTCCAGGTAGGGACTGCCAATAACAGTAAAAGGAAAATAAGTGCCGCGGCCATGATTAAGATAGGTGCCTTCAAACAAACAGGTGGAAGGATACAGAAGAATGGCCTGTTGCGTATTTAAGTTGGGCGAGGGGGGGACCGGTGCCACATAAGGCATGCTGTGGCTGTAATGGGCAAGCTTACTGATTTTTACCTTGCATTTTCCTTTGTTTGCCAGCCATCCTTCGCCGTTAGCCATTAATGCAAATTCGCCAGCGGTCAATCCATGTGCTATGGGAATAGGAAACATACCGATGCCCGATTTAAATTGCATATCCAGGATAGGGCCGTCAATTAAATAACCGTTGAGGTTTGGCCTGTCCAGTATCAAAAGCTCTTTATTGTTTTCGATGCAGACTTCCATTAAACGCGCCAGCACATTGAGATTGGTATAAAAACGGACACCTACGTTCTGCAGATCATAAATAAGAACGTCAACATCAGAGAGGTCTTCTTTGGTGGGTTTGTTTTTCTTGCCGTATAAAGAAATGATCGGTATTCCTGTAGCAGCATCTATTTCATCGGCTACGGTAACACCGGCACTTACGTTGCCCCTGAAACCATGTTCCGGTCCAAACACTTTTACAATGTTG
Source organism: Bacteroidota bacterium (assembly GCA_023392575.1). Classification (GTDB taxonomy): domain Bacteria; phylum Bacteroidota; class Bacteroidia; order Chitinophagales; family Chitinophagaceae; genus Flavisolibacter. The sequence goes on from JAEVYV010000319.1 coordinate 5,748, forward strand.
ACGCCGCGTGATCTCAAACTGTCCACCAAATGTGTTTTTCCAATTACGGATGCCTGGTTGCCCAGTATGGCCACTCTTTTTCCCTTGAGATAGGGCAGGTAGTTTTCTGTTTGTTCGGCACCGGTTTTTAATTCGGGTTTACCGTGAAACGCTTCAGGGGTTACGTTTTTTTCAGGTGAAATGAAAACAAACCAAAGCAAAAATGATGTCACCAGGAATTTCATGATCTGTTGTTTATTTAGTTTACAATTGCCGGTAAAGAGACCGTATTGAATTGTATGTGAAAATAGGAATGAAGCAGGCAAGTAAAGAAAACAAAGTTTTGCAATGATAGCCTGGGAGCTTGTGAAAGGGTGGAAGTACGCGGCTAGCTTGCGGCTTATCAGGACACAAGCTTTGGCTGAAAAGCCAGGTAATTTTTCCAGCCATGCGAGGAAAACTATGAATAGAAGAGCCTCTATATTGAAATCTTTTAGTAGCAGTTGCCATTGGTGAATCGTGGCCGTGTAGAAGTATAGCCCGTTTTGAAGTATGTTATACTAAAATAAGTATAGCTCGTTAGGAAGTAAAACGGCTTGTGAGGACACAAGCCGTGGCGGAAAGAAGAATTATCGACAGCATTAGCCTTTTGAGTTATTGCATCATTTTTCACACAGCAGCATCCACGAAGTTCCAAACCTGTCACGCAACATGGCAAAGCGGGAAGCAAAAAAGGTTTCTTCCATTTTCATAAAAATCTCGCCGCCTTCACAAAGAACATGATAAACCCGGTCTGCTTCCGCCGCCGTGTCAAACCGTAAGGTGAGGTAGGCGCTTCGCATAGGCTCTGCACCGGGAATATCAGCTCCCATCAACAGGGTATTACCTATTTCCATTCTTGCATGAAGGACGGCGTTCTTCCAGTTCTCCGGGATATTAGGATTGGGTGGGGCTTCACTATGTTTCATCATCGAAATGATGCTGCCGCCAACATGCTGCTCATAAAACCGGAAGGCTTCTTCGCAATGACCGGGATAGTTGACATAGACGCCAAGCTTTGCCGAATTTTGTTTGGTCATGTGTTTTATTTGAGTGGTGGTTAGATTGTTGGTATAAAGTTGAGCGTATTTATTTTATTTGAGCAGGTGTGATAGCGGCAAGATTCAGTGGTAATTGCGGCAAATTCTGGAGCAGAAGTGGCAGGTAAATGAAATAGGCCTGAGCCGCAGGCTCAGGCCAGCAATTCAATAGTTTTTATTTGTACTACCGGTTGTTAGAAGCAAGGTTGAGACAAGAACACTTCGCACAGCTAGGGAAATCCCGGTTTCCTGCCGCGAAAAGGGGCTTGCTTGTGAAGAAAAGTGGTTTTCCTGCCAGGCAAAGGTGATTGCTTGTGAAGAAAAGAGGGTGGAGGGTTGTGGAAGGTTTATGGATGATGCCGGAAGCTACGATGGTTTTGACGGGCCTGAGTCACAGACTCAGGCCAGCTCGTTTATAGTTTGGAGAACACTATGCATAGTAAGCTCATTGCAACGTGCAGCCAGTAAAGAATGATGGTAGTTTAAGGCTGGTTTTCGTTTGCAACGAAAGCCCGTCCTTCTAACGGATCACAGACTCAGGCCAACAGATGAAGATTTTTGTTTGAGAAGACTACGGATAGCTTGGGGTTAACAACCAAGTGTCGTTACTTAAAGTTAATCCCTACTGTCAGATTAAATATTGACTTCTACAATTCATTCTTATTGAAATGAACGATGTACTAGTGCGCCAGTCTTTTTTCGAGCGTTTCGAATAATTTACTCAAATCACCATCCTTATCTTCTTGGTTATAGTAGACGATCTTACCGGCTTTGTCAATTAGAAGGACTATGGGAATAGCCCTCATGCCTCCATAATTATTGATTAACTCCATGTCGTTATATATATTCGTCCATGTTGCTTCTTGCTCATGGAGAACCTTTTTAACCTCCGCAATATGAGTAGGATAGGCTACGGAAATCACCTCAAGATCGTCAGCATATTTGCTATGTAGACTTTTTAACAAGGGCATTTCCTCAATACAAGGTCCGCACCAGGTTGCCCAAAAACTAAGGAGAACGTACTTTTTGTCCCTGAAAGAATACAGGTCAATAACTTTTCCATTAAGATCTTTAGAAACAAATTGAGGTGCCTGGCTGCCTATTTTTTGATTCAGCTTCCCGACTAAAAGGTTTCTGTAGATCTTACCTTCTGTGCTATTTTTAATCTTTTCAGGGAAAGTTGTATCAAAGGTTTTCAAAATGGAATCTACTGATAACCCTGAAAAACCTGCATTACTCTTAAAATCCCAAAAACTGTAATAAGAATCATTATTTGATTTTACGTATTCAATACTTTTCAGGTAAATGTCATGTTCCAGTTTATAAAATGTTTTATTTAATTCCTGGTTGTTCTCTTCGAACATCTCTTTTCTATATTTATTAAAGAACTCCTCCGCTTTAGCAACTTCCTTAGCAACATAGTTATCCAATTTTATTTTTTCCGATGCAAAGTCATAAGCATTGGTTAACTTATACTTGTCAAAATTGAACGTTCCATCAGCATTCTTCGCAAAATCGATCCTTGCTTTTTTGTTCTTTAAGAAAAATATCTTTCTGTATGCTTTATTCTTTCCATCAGGATAACGTACAATAATTGCAGCATACTTTGATTGATATTTACCGGTTAGTTCAACTTCACTGTTCCTTTTGGCATATTCAACAGGGACTCTTCCAAACCCACCATCAACTTCCAACCTAAGCTTCTCGAAATCTATTGCTGTTGGAAAGGAGATTAAAACAGTAAACTCTTTTTGGGCATGCAGAGCAAAGGCGAAGGTTAAATGTAAGAATGCAGCTAAAAGGCATTTTTTCATATGTATAAGTATTGAAAACATTACTGTCTGACTTTCTGTTAAGAGTTCTTGTAACCAACGATTAATCACCTTTTTCGGTAAATTAATCTGGCATAAAAAAACTAATACCAGTACGCCAGACAATAGTGTTACAATTTACTGATTTAAACTGTTTTGCAATTACTCCAGCTAGCTCCTGACCTTTCGCAAGAACAAACACCAAATTGTACTTTACACCCCGCTATCCGTAGTCTTCTCAAACCATAAAACTCTTGGCCTGAGTCTGTGATCCAGGCCCGTCAACAAAACTGTTTCACCACCACGGCTCGTGTCGTCACGAGCCGCTGTTCATCCGCTGCCGGCCTGGTTTGTAACCCGGGCCAACTTGATAACTTGCTATTCCGGATCTTCTTACTATAAGAACTCAAGTGTTAATAGTCCGGCTTTCTTTTGCTGGTAACACCTGGCACTGCTGTATAAATAGTCTTCTGCTTTTTCAACAAGGCCCGCTGTAACTGGGTTGTTGTGAATATAGTTTAGTTTTTGAACACTGAATGCAGGACTATAGCATTCTTCCGGATGGTTGTCTTGCCGCCAAAACTGGTATTCGCTGTTGCGGCTGTTCTTTGCTCCCTGTTGCTTAAAGATGGAAAGCATCCACTCTTTTCTGCTTTCCTGTTCATTATTTTGAATGGCCGTAACTATTTGTTTGGAAGTAAATTTTTTAAAGTCACGAAGAATATCACTCAGGTTGGCCTCTTTGGCCGCAGCCAGTAAATGAACATGGTTGCTCATTATGCACCAGGCATACAGTAAAAGTCCCTTTTGATTTTGGCAATGCCGGAGGCTGTCCAGTAAAATGTCCCGGTACTGTTTTCTGGTAAATACATCTACCCATTCTACTACAGCAAATGTGATAAAATGTATTTCCTGTTTGTTTCTTATTTTATAACCGCCAATGCTCATGATGGTTTGATTGCTTTTTAAACTTACAGAAACCGGATGGTTCTAGCAACGTGCAGCCAGGAAAGAATGTTTGCAGTTTAAGGCTGGTTTTCGTTTGCAACGAAGGCCCGTCCTTCTAATGAAAATGAAAATTTAAAACAGTAATGCATGGTTTTGACGGGCCTGAGTCGCAGACTCAGGCCAACAGATGAGTTGATACCATTGCATTTTTGTTCCAGGTTGAGAATTACTATGTGGAAACGTTTTTTAATTCTGGCAATAAAACAATTAAGGAATTCGGAATGATTGAGCAAACCACACTGCTTCGTCCCTATCTCGATAGTATACGTATCGATGACCTTTTAAATTAAAATGAATGGCCGTTTAAAGCTGTATCACCGGCCACGGCCGGTATATTTGGCTTTTATTTAAGGGTTATTGGTTTGCAAAGTTTAGCAAGGCAGTAATAATGTATTATCTTCACCGGGACAATTTGAGCCTCGCATCGTATTTAGTTAATTATCCTGCTTAGCAATCTGCATCTTAGTTAGTTTCTACTCTGCTTATCTCAGATCTTTTTTAATTTATTAATTATTCACAAATGAACATTTACGTTTCAAACTTAAGCTTCAACATTCAGGATGAGGATTTGAGAGAATTTTTTGCTCCGTATGGAGAAGTTACTTCCGCTAAGATCATTAACGACAGGGAAACCGGCAGATCACGAGGCTTTGGCTTTGTTGAAATGTCCGATGATGCAGCTTCCAAAAAAGCTATTGATGAATTGAATGGTGCCGATGTTGATGGCAGAACCATTAATGTAACAGAGGCAAAGCCCAAAGAAAAGAAATCTTTCGGTGGCGGCTTTGGCAAAAGCGGAGATTATAACAATAGCAGAAGTTATAACAAGAACAGGTATTAATACAGTCTCTTTCAATTTAAATACCATCCCTTTCAATTTATAAGCCCCGAAAGGGGCTTTTTCATATCTAAAACCCAACTTATGGCACAATTTTCAAAAACAATCGCTGTGGGTAAAGAAAACCGCTTATTCCTGTTCAAAAGAATGGAGAATACACAGGGCATTAAGTTTTTTATCACTTCAACTGATGCGGATCAAAAACCCGTTGCTTTCAGCCTCAGGCAAAATCCCCACGGAACCAACTGGAAACTGGTACCCGGTTCGCTACGCTGGCTTTACCAGATTGAAGAAGAGCTTTCTGATGCCATTATAGAAACGATAGAATAGCCAAGAGCTCCCACTGCTGGCCTGAGTCTCCGGCTCCGGTCCGTCAACAAAACTATTTTTACAAGAATAAAGTCTACATTTTAAAGTTGGACCTGAGTCGCCGACTCAGGTCAACGAATTATAGTTTTTAATTAATGAATCAAGATGTTTTGTATACAAAAAATACAATACACAATATAATATCCACTTGTTCAAAAGATTTGTGTGGTGCTAAGCAATCATCAACTTAGTCCCGGCAATCAAAAACATTTAAAAAAACCACTCAGCCGCTTCTTATTTGTTGGCTTCAATATTATATTAGCTTTTTAAGCAACCATACTAATAGCCAACTTCATGCGATACATTAAAGAACTGGAGAGCATCCGCGCTGCGGCAATCGCATTAGTTTTTATCTGGCACGGGTTACCCAAGAATCTTACTGTACATAAATTCTTACCAGGTCCTATGGGAGTCAATTTATTTTTTGTCCTCAGCGGCTTTTTAATCACCCAGATACTCTTGCATAACCGAAGTAAAACAGAAAGATTAAACGGAAAGAAAAGCACAATCCTTGGCAGTTTTTATATCAGAAGAATACTTAGAATTGTTCCAATTTATGTTCTTACAATCTTTGCAATTATACTATTGCGGCATACATTAAAATTGGATTATACCAAAGGAGAATTAGTTTCCAATCTGACATACACGACCAATTTTTTTATATACAGTAAGCAAGAATGGCCATTAGCTACTCCACATTTTTGGTCGCTGGCAGTTGAGGAACAATTTTATCTTTTGTGGCCTTTGTTGATGTTATTCCTTCCAAAGAAGGTCATTGTCCCCACCATTATTAGTTTTATTGCCATCGGCTTTATAAGCCAGTCTTTTGCAGTGGACAGCAATTTTAGTCCATTATTGCCTAATCAATGTTTTGATTGCCTTGGGCTAGGTGCGCTGCTTGCCTGGATATATGTTCACAAACCACAGCTCTTACCGAAGTTTTATCGATTGGCTACTGGCGCAATGATCCTGAGTGTAGCAATTTTTGGATTGCATGTGGCTGAACTCGTACAGGTAAAACAAATCCGGTTTTTACATGCCATCTGGGGAGTTTGGATCATCACTTATGTTCTCCATTATGCAGGTAAATCAACACTTTTGATTTCTATACTTAATAATAGGTTTTTTAGAAGTGTTGGGAAAGTTAGCTATGGAATCTATTTATACCACGTGTTGTTTTTTTACCTAATGGCACAGCTTTGGGGCAATCTTCTAATGGAGTATTGTTTGCCAATTTACCAACAGGCCTATGGACCATGGTTATTTCTAATTCTTGATTTTGTCATCTTATATTCTTTGTGCTTATTATCATGGAGATGGATTGAAAAGCCTATCCTGTCCTTAAAAAGAGTTGCGCAATACCAAAAGCCTTTAAAGGAATTACAGCCAGACAAGTCGTTAGTTGAACAATAGTTAACGGTGCAACTTGTAGTTGCTCCCACTGCTGGCCTGAGTCTGTGACTCTGGTCCGTCAACAAAACTGTTTACAAGAATAAAGTCTACATTTTAAAGGTGGACCTGAGTCCTTGCGGCACCCTGTATTTGCTAAAAAATTTTTGTAAAGTGTTGAACGAATTCGCTATATTTATAATAAGAAGCTAAGCTATCTTTACTTCTCCTTACCAAAACGTGCACCTTTTAGAACTGCTTTATAATCCTTCCTCATTCAATTTATTGTAAACTATTCCTGCCCTAGCTCTAGGCAATGACGCCTGGTTCTTATGGAGAGCCCTGCTTATCCAAAATCCAAGGGGGCGCTTTTTGATATATGCAAGTGCAGAAAGAATAAACCGCAACCCATGGCAGCTGAAAATGGAGGCATTACAGAAAAAGTGTAGTTTCTGCTTATTTGTAACTGCCGGTGTTGATGCCAATTTATTTACCGTCTCATTATTGAACAAAACAGATAGTAACAATATCTGTTTCTGGCGACAGGCTCAATAAATTTTTAAAAACAAACAATATGAAACTGCTATTATTAATTGGCGCTGCACTTGCCTCCATAACAGGTTGTAAGGAAAGTAGTAGTCCTTCCGGCCACACAAGCGAATCAGCCTTAGTACAAAATATGGAAGAAAGCAAAGAGGATAGGAATAAACAAATTGCCCTGCTTTGCATAAAATCATGGAGTACAGGGAATATTGATGAAATTGTTAAACATCTGGCTCCCAATACCGTTGATTACGGTGATGGAAGCACACCACCCGCCAGAGGTATCGATACGGTAAAATCATTTATGGACTTGTGGAGATTTTCAGTTGATGAGTACAAGTCGGCAAATGAATTGGCAGTAGCTGATAGTGACTATGTTTTTATTTATGCCGACTGGATGGGTAGGTTTAAAAGCGATTTTATGGGAATGAAAACGGCAGGAAAATCTTTCAATTTTAAAGACGTTGACATTTTTAAGTTTAACGACGAAGGCAAGATAACAGAGCATCGGGCGGTCCTATTCAGCACAATGCTGAAAGATTTAGCCACCAGACCCAAGTAGCCTGGCTGTATGTTTTGAAAAATTCAAATGCTAAGGACATAACAGATCGGCTTTCAGCCATCAGCCATTAAAGAAAAAGCCCCTGCAATCTGCAAGGGCTTTTGAATTTTTACTTTTGACTTTTTCATTAATACCTGTAGTGCTCCGGCTTAAACGGTCCTTCTTTCGCAATGCCTAAGTACTCGGCCTGCGCAGGTGTCAGTTCATCCAGTTCCACACCAATCTTGGCCAGGTGCAAACGGGCTACTTTCTCATCCAAATGCTTCGGCAGCACATACACTTTGTTCTCGTAAGCCGCACCGTTGGTCCACAGTTCAATCTGCGCCAGGGTTTGGTTGGAGAACGAGTTGGACATGACAAAGCTTGGGTGGCCGGTAGCACAACCCAGGTTCACGAGGCGGCCTTCTGCCAATAAGATGATGTCCTTGCCATCTACATTGTAAATATCCACCTGTGGTTTGATGGTGTCTTTGGTATGGCCATAGTTTTTGTTCAACCAGGCTACGTCAATTTCAATATCGAAGTGGCCAATGTTACAAACGATGGTTTTGTCCTTCATCAGTTTAAAATGCTCACCGGTGATCAGGTCGCGGCAACCGGAAGCGGTAACGACAATGTCGGCTTCTTTTACAGCATCCTTCATTTTCTTTACTTCAAATCCGTCCATAGCGGCCTGCAAGGCGCAGATGGGATCGATCTCGGTAACGATCACACGGCAGCCGGCACCAGCCAGAGAAGCCGCAGAACCTTTACCCACATCACCATAACCACCCACAACAGCTATCTTACCTGCCATCATTACGTCGGTGGCGCGGCGGATCGAATCCACCAGGGATTCTTTACAACCGTATTTGTTGTCGAACTTGGATTTGGTAACAGAGTCGTTTACGTTGATAGCGGGCATGGGCAACGTGCCTTTGGACATTCTTTCGTACAGGCGGTGTACTCCGGTAGTGGTTTCTTCGGAGATGCCTTTTACGTGTTGAATCAGTTCGGGGTATTGATCCAGCACCATATTGGTAAGGTCGCCGCCATCGTCAAGGATCATGTTCAGCGGACGATCGGCCGCACCAAAGAACAGGGTTTGTTCAATACACCAATCGGCTTCTTCCTGTGTTTGTCCTTTCCACGCAAATACACCAATGCCAGCAGCGGCAATAGCAGCAGCGGCCTGGTCCTGCGTAGAGAAAATGTTACAGGAGCTCCATTTTACCTCAGCGCCCAGGGCCACCAGGGTTTCAATCAACACGGCGGTCTGTATGGTCATGTGCAGGCAACCGGCAATACGGGCTCCCTTCAATGGCTGCGTGGCCGCATACTCTTTGCGGATAGACATCAGACCCGGCATTTCGGCTTCGGCCAAACGAATTTCTTTACGGCCCCACTCGGCAAGGCTCATATCCTTCACCTTGTATTTCAGGCTGAAGTCAATGTTTGATTTGGTGATCGTTGACATTAGTGAAAATTTAAAATGTAAAATTTAAAATGTAAAATGAACAGCTCGAAACCTTAAAAACGGTTTTACCTTTTTCATTTTTCATTAACCCCGCAAAGGTAGGAGGAACAGGATAATATTCTTTTTGGTAGTGGAAATTTGGAATAAAGGAGGATTTAAACGCTATTTTGCAGGATAAAATAAGGTTTGCCCATGGCCAAAGCGGTTCAAAAAGAAGAAATGCCCACCCTGGATCAAAAGGACCTGGAGATACTGAAACTGTTGCAGCAAAACGCACGGATGACCATTAAGGAGATATCGGAGAAAGTGCACCTCAGCACTACGCCGGTGCATGAACGCATCAAGCGCATGGAAGAGAGCGGCGTGATTAAACAATACGTCACCATTGTAAACGGTGCTATGGTGAGAAAGGGGCTGATGGTGATCTGTTATGTATCGCTGAAACAACACAGTAAAAATGCAGGCTCAAAGTTTATAAAGAGCATTATGGAAATGAATGAGGTGATCGAGTGCCTGACGATCTCCGGCGAGTTTGATTTCTTACTGAAGGTGGTGGCAGAGAACATGGACGCCTATTATGATTTTCATGTAAACCGGTTGAGTGAAATTGAAAACGTAGGGAATGTGCAGAGCATATTTGTGATGGGGGTGGTGAAGCAGACGAGCCAGTTGGTGTGGTAGGGAGTAAAAAGTGAAAAATGAAGAATGTAAAATGAAAAAAAGGTGGGGGAGTGGTTCGGGTTTTAATTTTTAATTTTGGAGTAGACCTTAAATTATTCTTATGTACCATTACGATTCCGTTGCACATGCCATTAATGAACTAAAGAAAAAAGGTTATACCGAAGATTTTAACCTTCAGGAGAACTGCCTTGTTTGCAATGCGCAAAAATTCAATCCCGATGATTTTGAAATAAAAGAGGTGGTGCGTTTTGAAGGCAACAGCGACCCGGCAGATGAAGCCATTGTGTATGGCATTGAATCGAACAATGGATTAAAAGGGGTGTTGGTGAATGGTTATGGTTATTCATCGGAGCCCATGGGCGAGGCTATTGCCCGGAAGTTGAGCATTGATGCGCATTGAGGCGGAGGAGATTGTTAATTGATTATTGTTAATTGTAATTGCCCTTTGCGGGTACGAATCTTATTAATCCTTGAATCAATATTGAAAGCTTGTTATGCAGAAATCAATTGCCAATTAGCCATTGACAATTGACAATCCGCCTAATCATTGTATCTTTTTTGCATGAAACGACCTTCGCTCCTTCTGCTGTTTTTTTTCTTTTCCTTATGGGCGTTGGCGCAAAGTTTTGGCGGTTTTCCACCTTCTACCCGGTGGCGGCAGATCAACACCGATACGGCCCGCATCATTTTTACAAAAGGTGCAGCGCAGCAGGCCGAACGCATTGCTGCCTTCGTTCACCAACAGGCGGCTGATTCTTTTTTTTCCATCGGCGATAAGATAAGAAAGGTGAACATTGTGTTGCAAAGCCGCACTACGCTGGCCAATGGTTACGTGGCCCTGGCGCCGTTCCGAAGCGAGTATTACCTGATTCCCTCGTCCAATGTATTTGAATTTGGCAACCTGCCCTGGTACGAAAACCTGGCCGTGCATGAATACCGCCATGTGCAGCAATACAATAATTTTAAAAATGGATGGAGCAAAGGACTGTTTTATCTTTTTGGTGAACAGGGACAGGCCCTGGGAAATGCTTTAACGGTGCCCGACTGGTTTTTTGAAGGCGATGCCGTACACGCCGAAACGGCGTTGACCCAACAGGGCAGGGGACGGTTGCCGTATTTTTTAAGCGGCTATAACAGCTTGTGGCTGGAAGGCAAGAATTACAGTTGGCAAAAGCTGCGCAATGGTTCGCTGAAAGATTATGTGCCCAACCATTACCAGTTGGGCTACCTGCTAACCAACTACGGTTATTTAAAATATGGAAGTGATTTTTGGGAGAAGGTGACTAAAGACGCCAGTGCTTTTAAAGGCTTGTTTTATCCTTTTCAAAAAGCAGTGAAAAAATATGCAGGCGTTGATTACAAAACCTTCCGCAACGAGGCCCTGCAATTTTATCAGCAGAAGTTGGGCGAAGAAAAAGAGCCGGGTGTTGTGAAAACCAAAACCGTTACCAACTATTTTTTTCCCCAGTACGTTTCAAAGGATTCGCTGTTGTACTTGAAAACGGCGTACAATAAAATTCCGGCTTTTTACATAAGAGATCAGCGGGGCGAACACCGGCTGGCACAACAAAGCATCAGTTCCGAAGAATGGTTTAGTTACCGTAAAGGGAAGATTGCCTACACGGCTTTCAGCACCCATCCCCGGTGGAGCCTCATTGATTACAGCGACGTGGTGCTCCTGGACGTGGCTACCGGCCGGGAGCAGCGGCTGACGGCAAAGGCCCGTTATTATACGCCGGATCTTTCGCCTTCGGGCAATAAGATCGTTGCCGTCCGCATCACCGATTCGCTGGAAACAGAACTGCAGGTGTTGAATGCAGCCGATGGTTCGCTGATAACAAAGATCGGTTCCGTAAAAGATTATTATTATCTCAACCCCCGTTTTGTGGATGAGAACACGATTGTTGTGGCCGCCCGTACGCCGGATTCAAAAACTTCCCTGCAATTGTTTGATCTGATGACCAACCAGTGGGAAGAGATCATTCCGGCTTCGTACAACACCATCGGCCTTCCTTTTGTGGCAGGCAATACGGTTTATTTTATGTCCAATGCCCAGGCCAACGACGACCTCTATGCCGTGAGCCTCAAGGACAAGACCATTTATCAATTGACACAGGACCGGACCGGCAATTATTATCCCTCTGTTTTTAACGATACCCTCGTGTGGTCGCATTTTACAGCAGAAGGTTTGCAAATACGCACCGCTCCCCTGAATGCTTCGGCGTGGAGCGAGGTAAACAGAATGACCTGGCCTGAGCGGGCCAGCCTGTACCCGGTTGCATTGGCGGATCATCCCATAAGCCCGGCGCCCCGCCGTTTTTCCGAACAGCGGTATAGCAAGTCGAAAGGACTGATCAATTTTCATAGCTGGTCGCCCAATTATGTGGATCCTGAATTTACCTTCAGCCTGTACAGTGATAATATCCTCAATACGTTTTCCAACCAGTTGTTCTACCGCTACAACCGAAACGAGTCATCGCATGGCATTGGCTGGAACACGGCGTATGGCGGGTTTTTTCCGGTGCTGAGCGCCGGCGCCGAGTACACCTACGACCGGCATCTTGATTTTTCCAGGGGCACCTTAACACTGGACCAGTTGGAGGTGAGGGGTGGCTACAATATTCCCTTGCGTTTTACCAAAGGCAAAACCTATAAGGCGCTCAATTTTGGATCGGACTATGTGTTCAACCATTTGCGGCCCACCGGTATTTGGAAGGATTCGTTTATGGCCCGCAGCAACAGTTACCTGCGGCATTTTGCTTCCTGGTCGCACTATCTGCCCCGGGCGGTGCAGCAGATCTATCCCAAACTGGGTTGGGCTACGCTTTTGCAGCACCGGCACTTGTTGTCGGACAGGGGTTTTCAGTTTTATGGAAACTCGTTTCTCTACCTTCCTTCTTTGGGTAACCACAGCATTGTTGTCAATGCCTCGTTCCAGGAAACCGATACAAGCAACGTGGTGTTCAGCAACCTGTTTCCCAATTCCAGAGGCTATGATGAATACTATTTCTCCCGCATGTGGAAGGTAGCAGCCAATTATCATTTTCCGATTGTCTATCCCGATTTTGGGTTTGCCAGCATCGTTTACCTGCAGCGGCTGAGAGGCAACTTGTTTTATGATTTTACCAGGGTGTATTCCAACAACAAAAAAGCATCCGCCCATTTAAGAAGCGTAGGGGGAGAGTTGTATTTTGATACCAAATGGTGGAACCAACTGCCTGTGTCGTTTGGGGTGCGGCTTAGTTATTTGCTGGATGATGGTTTTACCTCGCGGGACAGGAAAGGAAACACGTGGTTTGAACTGATCCTGCCGATGAACTTGCTGCCGTGATGTCTGAGCCGTGATTTTCAGGATGAAGGGATGGGTAGGAAATTATTTGTCGCAAAGCCGCTAGGATGTTACGAAAGCCTTTGTTCGCCAGGCGCGTCTTTGCATGAAATTACTTATAAAAACAGTAAGGGTATCTTAATGAAAGAAGGATTTCCGGGCAAGAAAAGCGCAAACGGCTTTCCTGAACGGAACCATCTGCCCATTTAAAATTTTTATTTAAAGGACTGTTCTTTTACCGAGGCGGCCAGTCGTTACTGACATTGGGTAAGCCCACCACTTTGTACGTTACCACCCGGCCATCGAACTGCTGTTTTAAATAGGTGCCATCGGGTGTTTTGAATAACTCCTCTCCATTTACCGTTACGGTTTTTGAACCTTCCGGCAGTTGGGCCACCACATCGCCCAGTTGATGGGAAACAGAAGGCGCCGGCTGATTTTGTGTGTTATTGATCTTGCCGTTTTTCCCTACCACGGTGTACACGGTCTTTCCCTTGCTGTCTCTGTCTTCTTTGTAATACGTGCCGTTAAACTCGTAGAGTGGTTCGCCATTAATCTCCACTGATTTGGCGCCCTGTGGCAAGGCTGAGATCTGTGCGCCCATCGGCGCATCTACCACCTCATACTGATTGTTGTACGAGCGGTAATAGGTTCCGTTGGCATAATAAAAGACACCCGGGCCCGCAAAAACCGGGTAATAGCCAAAGGGCGACAGGCGGACCGTTAGTCCTATTGGAGCAAAAACCGGGGTGTAAAAACCATCATAAAAGCCGAAGAAAAGGCCCGTGTTGTAATTGTAATAGTATGGATACCCTCCATAATACAGGGCCAGGCTGCCATAGGGCAGTACAGAATAACGCGGCGCTCCGGCAAATACATAGCGCTGCGGCACGTAAACATTTTTATACACGCCTGGGGCACCGGGATAGTATCGGCCAAAGGTTCTTTGTTGCGCTGCATTGCCTAAAATACTCTGCCGGGCAAGATCCCGGGGGCTTTTGGCGGTTGCAATCGTTCTGTTGGGCGGGGTCTGGCCAAAGGAGCCTCGGTATTGGGGCAAAGAAGCCCCCCTTTCCATCCGGGGCGCTGTGATTCGCGGCCGGTCCGTTTGGTAAATGCCGCTGTTTCGGCCCGGGGCTCTTTCCTGGCCATCGTGTGCTCTTCCGCCGCGTTGTGCATGTGCACCCACAAACAGGCCTGTGCTCAATAAAATGGTAAACAAGAACCGGGTGATTTTTAGAAAGTTTTTCATGATTTTTTCATTAGGCGTTAACAGATAAACCAGGCAGCAGAAAGAAAAGCAAACGCCGAAACTACCATCAAAGCCGGTTTTCAAAAGAATTGCCTGCGGCTGCCTGCTCTTCATTTCAACCACATAACTTGTGCCGTATGTATCAAACGCATAGTCTGAAAAAAGATTTCACCGGAATTTATATTTTGCTTTTTTACGGGCTTTATTGAAGAGCTGTATAAGAAAAGAGAGAGTGAGAAATGGACTGGAGCAGCATGGAAAGAAGGGACGGGTGCCGTATTTGGTTAATCTGAACTGTGATTTGGGGTAGTTTTTATGATTGTCTGAATTAAACATATCTCCTTAAAGCAAAAAGAGTCTTCATTTTTGAAGACTCTTTATTTCCTGCTAATCTGTTAATCTTTCCAAATCACGGTTCAGACAATGTTTTCAAACTTTCTTCAATGGCCTTGATCTTTTCTTCCGCATCGGCTTTTTTCTTTCTTTCTGTTTCCACAACCTCGGGCTTAGCGTTTTGCACAAAGCGTTCGTTGCTTAGTTTCTTGTCAACGGAAACCAAAAAGCCTTTCAGGTATTCCAGGTCTTTAAGCAATTGTTCTTTTTGTGCTGTGGTGTCCACAACAGCTTCCGATTCGAGATAAAATTTATCAGTACCAACGACTACTGTAATGGTGTTGGCAACAGCATCAGTTATAAAATCAATTTCGCTGGCGTTTACCTGTTTGGCTAAAATAGGTTCGATAAATTCAAAACCTGCCTTATCCGCAGTTTGTATGTGCAGCTTAATGGTTTCTTTGGGTTTAAGGTTGTTCTTGTTTCTTGCATCCCTCACCGCGGTAATCACTTCCTTTAGCATTTGGCCCTGTTTAAGCACTGTTGCGGGTGAAAGATCAGAAATGTTCGAGTGGTGGTTGCCTACTTCGCCTATTAACTTTATTGTCAGATCATCACCCTGTTTACGTGTTCTCAACTGGTGATAAATTTCTTCTGTAACAAAAGGCATGAAGGGATGCAGTAACTGCATCAGCTCTTCAAAAAAGTCTAAGGTGCAAGTCAGTATGTGGCCGTCGATCTTTTCACCATAAGGCGGTTTTACCCATTCCAGGTACCAACTGCAGAAATCATCCCAAATCAGCGAGTAAATGGTTTTTAGCGCCTCGCTTAAACGGAAGTCTTTATACAATTCCTCTACCTGTTGCTTTACTTCGGTCAGACGGTTTTCAAACCAGGTGCAGGCAAAACTGGCTTTTTCAAAATCCTCCTTGCTTCTATCGCTAACCAGCACGCCATTCTCCTCCCACATTTTTACCAGCTTCAGGGCGTTCCACAATTTGTTGTTGAAGAAGCGGCCTTGTTCGCAGCTGCTGTCGTCAAACAACAGGTCGTTGCCGGCGGGAGAGGAAATCAGGATGCCAAAGCGAACCGCATCGGCGCCAAAGCGGTCAATGAGGTCGAGCAGGTCGGGAGAGTTGCCGAGGCTTTTGCTCATTTTTCTTCCCTGCTTGTCGCGGACCATGCCGGTAAAATACACATGGTCGAAGGGCTTTTTATTCATGTACTCTTCTCCGGCCATGATCATGCGGGCCACCCAGAAGAAGATGATATCCTGCCCGGTTACCAGTACCGAGGTGGGGTAGTAGTATTCAATATCGGGATTGTGTGGCTGGCTAATGCCGTTGAATACTTCAATGGGCCAGAGCCAGGAGGAGAACCAGGTGTCCAAAACATCTTCATCCTGCCTTAAGGGCACGTCGTTTCTTTCAAACTGGGCATTGTAGAGCTCTTTTGCTTCTTCTTCCGTTGCGGCTACCACAAACCTTCCTTCCGCGTCGTACCAGGCCGGTATGCGCTGTCCCCACCACAATTGCCTGGAAATACACCAGTCTTTTATATTCTCCAGCCAGTATTTGTAGGTGGCTAAAAAGCGTTCTTCGGGATGAATTTTTACCTCCCCGCTGGTTACGGCATTCAGGGCCTTGTCGGCCAGGCCACGCATTTTTACAAACCACTGTGTGGAGATCCGGGGCTCGACCACTACAGATGTTCTTTGTGAAAAACCAAGGCGGGTCTGGTATTCTTCTTCTTTTACCAGTAAGCCGTCGGCTTTTAATTTTTCAATGGCGGCTTTTCTGGCTTCAAAGCGGTCCATGCCCACAAACACTTCCGCTGCGGCGCTCAGTGTTCCATTTTCATTCAACGTATCAATGGTAGGCAGGTTATGTTTCAGTCCAAGATTGTAGTCGTTGATATCATGCGCCGGGGTGACTTTCAGGGCGCCGGTGCCAAAGGTCGGATCCACATAGTCGTCGAAAATGACAGGCACTTCCCGATTCACCAGGGGTACAATAATCTTTTTCCCTTTCAGGTGCTGATAGCGTTCATCAGCCGGATTTACGCAAACAGCGGTGTCACCCATGATGGTTTCGGGGCGCTGGGTGGCGATCGTTAGATATTCATCACTGTCAACCACCTTATATTTTACGTAGTATAATTTACCCTGTATGTCTTTATATTCTACTTCTTCATCGCTCAGGGCTGTTTGTGCGGCGGGGTCCCAGTTGATCATCCGGGCGCCGCGGTAGATCATTCCCTTGTTGTACAGGTCAACAAATACCTTGATGACGGCTTTGTAATAGTGATCGTCCATGGTAAACGTAACCCGGTCCCAATCTACACTGCAGCCCAGTTTTTTGATCTGGTGGTAAATGATGCCGCCGTATTTTTCTTTCCACTCAAAAGCATGTTTCAGGAAGTCTTCTCTGGACAGCTCGTGTTTGGAAATGCCTTTTTCTTTTTCCAGCATTTGCACCACTTTGGCTTCGGTGGCAATGGAGGCGTGGTCGCTGCCGGGCACCCAGCAGGCGTTAAAGCCGCTCATACGGGCCTTGCGCACCAGCACGTCCTGAACCGTTTCGTTGAGCGTATGGCCCATGTGCAGCACGCCGGTTACGTTGGGCGGGGGAATCACCACGGTAAAAGGAGGCCGGTTGTCGGGTTTGCTGTTAAAATATCTATTTTCCAGCCAGTGGCGGTACCATTTTTCCTCAACGGCCTGCGGTTCAAAATTTTTGGAAAGAGTGCTCATGCTTAAAAATAAAATTGGTGTGCAAATTTACGGGCTGCACACCAATTTAGTTGACTGGTTGATAAGTTGAATAGTTGACCTGTTAAATGTTTGAAAGGGTTAATGGAGAAGCTACAGCCAGAGGGCAGCTAATCAACCAATTAACTTGTCAACTGAAGAAACGAATGATCAGCCTTCAAAATCCAGCTGGCTGTTGTTGATGAAGTTCACCAAGGCCGCAGCATTTTTGAGGTTGAGTTTCTTTAAGATATTGTAACGGTGCACTTCCACGGTTTTGACCGAAATGTTCAGGGCATCGGCAATTTCTTTGGAGGAGTTGCCTTTTTTGATAAAGGCAATGATCTCAATTTCTCTTTGGG
This sequence comes from Bacteroidota bacterium, assembly GCA_023392575.1. GTDB lineage: Bacteria > Bacteroidota > Bacteroidia > Chitinophagales > Chitinophagaceae > Flavisolibacter. The sequence continues at coordinate 23,487 of JAEVYV010000319.1, forward strand.
AAAGGGAATTGAGGCCGTTTTGCTGGTCGTCGCCACTGATCACCTGTTCGGATAAGATGTTTTTGATCTCATCACAGATGTATTTTCTTCCACTTTGGATTTCCATGATGGCCTTGAACATTTCTTCGCGGGAGGAATTTTTGGTTACATAACCCATAGCCCCTTTTTGGATCATTTTACGGGCATAGGTAGGCTGGGTATGCAGCGAAACGCCAAGGATTTTTGATGCAGGCGAAAACTTGCGGATTTGCTGGGTGGCTTCAATGCCGTTCATGCCCGGCAAATTGATGTCCATGATGACAATTTGCGGACGCAATTGCTTGGCTAATTCCACGGCATCTTCACCGCTGCCACTCTCTGCAATTACCTTAAACCGGGGGTCGGTGTTTAAAATAAAGCTCCAGGTTTCCCGCACCAGGGTGTGATCGTCTGCAATCAGAATGGTAATTTTTTCCATAGTTACTGTGGATGTAAAGTGTTTGTTTGCATTATTGGAAAACTGATCATGATCCTTGAACCCTTGTTCAGCGTACTTTCAATCGTATGCGAACCATTGATCAGATAAATACGGTTTTGAATGTTTTTCAGGCCAGCACCCCTTCGCACGGTTTGCACATTAAAGCCAATGCCATTGTCCTCAATAATCACTTCGGCAGCACCGGTGTTTTGAGCCATCCGGATGGAAACGCCGGTGGCTTTGGCATGTTTGATGGCATTGTTCAGGGCCTCCTGGATGATGCGAAAGACCGTAAGTTTTTGATTCTTATCCAGTAGGTCTTCCAATTTTTCATCCGTCGACAAACTTACATTAAGTTTCCGTGTCAGGTTAATATTTTCAATGAGGTCCCGGACCGAATCCATCAGCCCCAGATCCCCGATACTGGGATTCATCAGCGACCGGGACAGCTGCCGGATTTCGTTAATGACGTTTAGTATGTTTTTGTTGGACTTTAAGATCAGTTCATCTTTTAAGTCGGGGCTGCTAAAAGCCAGGTCCAGGTAGAGTTTGGTTGTGGTCAGCAACTGGTTGACATTGTCGTGCAATTCCTTGCCAATTTCCATGCGCTCCTGTTCCTGGGTTTCTATGGTGGCCAGGTTAATGGCTTTTTGATGTTCGAGTTCGGTGTTTAACAGCTCCCGTTCCAGGCGTTTTCTTTCCGAAATATCCTGGGCCGCTCCTATTACCCGCACCGCCTGACCGCTTTCGTCGCGGATGATGATGCCACGGTCATAAATATGTGCATAGGTTCCGTTTACCCGCTTAAAGCGGTATTCTGTTTCCACCTTTTCGGGTTTGGAGGAATGACGAATTCCGTCTATGATTTTTTTGACTTTTCCCTGGTCTTCGGGATGAATGTAGGTTAGCCATCGGTCCATGTGGTAAATCTCGCTATTGCTCTCCATGCCGTAAATGCTTTTCACTCCGGCAGGGTCGCGGTAAACGGTGTTGGTGCTGAGGTCCCAGTCCCAGATAAGATCGTGGGTCGCCTTCATCACAATATCAAACCGTTCATTGTCTGTCTTAATTTGTTGCAACGACCAGCGGTTCTCCATGACGATGCGTAAAATATTCCGAAACCGTTCAAAAATGGTCAGTTCTTCCGGCGAGGGGGCCTGAGGGGTATTGTAGTATACACTGAAGCTGCCCATTACCCGGCCCGATGCATGAATGATGGGAAAGGACCAGCAGGCGCTGAGACGAAAACGAGCGACCTGGTCCTTGTATTTTTGGTAAAGGGGATCATTGCTTGTATCGGCTGAAATAAAGGTTTTTTTAAAGTACATGGCTGCCCCGCTGCACCCTTCGTCCGGACCGATGGGAGAGCCTTTGATTGCTGCGGTTAAGGAGGCTGGAAAACGCGGCGCAATAACCGATTCTATGACATGGTCCTCGCTCAATAAAAATACCGAAGTGATGGCCTCCGGATAAATTTCCTCTATCCCGTTTAAAAAGGTTTCAACAACTTTTTGAATTTCGTGTTCGGGATTGGCAGAAAGCTCAAAAATGGTGCGTTCAAGCGACAGGAGGTCTTCACTCCGTTTGCTTTCGGTGATGTCCTTCATGGCGCCAATCATGCGAATGGCTTTTCCTTCGCTGTCGCGGATAACGTAACCCCGGTCAGTAACATAAGCATAGCTGCCGTTGGCTCTTTGGTAACGGAAGCTATCCTGCCAGTTGGTTTGTTTGGGGTCGTTGATGACGGCATGCAGGCCTTGCACCACCCGTTCCCGGTCATCGGGGTAAAGGTGATCGGTGCAGTGGTCGAACGAAAGCACGGGCCCCTTATGTGCCGGCCACCCGAATTTTTCAAAAAAACTGTCGGACCAAAGCATTTCATTAGTGGCCAGGTCCCAGTCCCAGATCATATCATGCGTGGCCAGTATTACATGCTTGTAGCGTTCGTTGGTTCGCCGGATCTCTTCTTCTATTTGTTTTTCGTTGGTTATGTTTCTCAGGGCCCCCACAACTTTTAAAGCTCGGCCATGAATGTTGCGTAAGATCACGGCTTTGTCGTGAACAACGGCATAAGTGCCATCGGCTTTTAAATAGCGGTATTCTTTTTCCCACCGGTCTACCGTGTTATCCTGAATGGCGCGGTAGTAACTTTCCAGGGTTTGGTTCTTGTCATCGGGATGAATGTAATCTTCCCAGGTATCGTATTTTCTAAACTCTTCGGCTTTCCAGCCCAGGATGTCGGTATAGGTGGAACTGATATAGGCTTCTTCGGTCAGCATATCCCATTCCCACAGGGCTTCGGACGAGGCAATGGCCGCCAGCCGGAAGCGTTCGTTGCTTTTTCGCAGCTCCGTTTCAATCACCACCCTTGGCGTTACGTCCTGCACCACAACCAGCCGGGCTTCTGCGCCCTGGTAGTTGATGGCGTTGCTTTTCAGATCAATAAAAATGCTCCGGCCGTCTTTTATTTTGTGCCGCCAGTTGGTTAAGGAAAAAGTTTTTTGAACCACTTTTCCGGTAAACAATTGCAGAAAATCGGCCATGTTGTCTTCTACCTGAATGTCGAATATACTCAGGTTGAGGAACTCGTCCCGGGAATAGCCATAATGCCGGACGGCAGCTTCGTTGACCTCCAGAAACTTCAGGGTTCGGGAGTGGTAGATCCAGCAGGGAAGCGGGTTGTTGTAAAACAGCGTTCTATATTGTTGTTCGGAAAGGGCCAGTTGTTCTTTGGCCTCCAACTGCTCGATCTCGGCTTTCTTTTTGTCCGTAATGTTTTTGGACCGGACAACAAGGCCGGTAACGTTTTCTGCAGCGTCTTTAATGGGCTGGAAATAATGTTTGATATAATTGACCGCACCGTCGATAACAATTTGCGATTCGGTGGTTTCAACCGCTCCTTGCAGTACCCGGGCGCACACATCGGTTACCAGAGGCAATTCCTTAGGGGTGGCCAATTCCAGAATGGAGGTGTTTGGGCCGATGGTAAATCCGTACAACTCCCGGATCTTTTGCCTTGTTCTATCGCTGGCCAACACAATGTGCAGGTTCTTGTCCAGCAGCAAAAGAGTATCCTCAAAGCTGTCCAGAATGAGTTGTAAAGCATCCTCCTGGGACAGGCCCTGGCCAATAGCCAAACGGTTATTATCGTGAAAAGACGGGTTTCTCATGGTGCTGTGCGAGACAAATATCGAAAATAAGGAATTCGTTTTTTAGTGGAATCTCTTAGGGATTTAAAGTTTTAATAAATAAGTGTTTCTTGCTAGTGCGTTTGCGTAAAACGCTTTCCTTTAGCCAAAATACTTGTTTTAAATCAAGTTTAAATGGTTCAAATTTGTAAGGATAAAACTTTTTCATGCAAAGACAGATTACTTCCTGGTACAGCCATCAGTTGGATAAGGACATGCCGGTGGCGGTTTATGGCCATTACGGATTTGCGCTGTTGCTGATACCCACAGCCGCTGCGGATTACCTGGAGTACGAACGCTTTCAATTGATTGATGCACTGGCGCCTTTTATTGACGGAGGCAAGGTGAAGGTTTTTTCGATCAACAGCGTGAACAGCGAAAGCTGGTTGAATGATCATGTTGAGCCGCGTCAAAAAATCCGGCGCCACCAACAGTTTAATGCCTATGTATATGAGGAAGTAATCCCCTATGTAAAGAAGCAAACCAGTGATGAAACCTCCATCATTGTGTGCGGCGCTTCTTTTGGCGCCTTTCACAGCATGAACCTGTTTTTAAAACGACCCGATCTGCTCCAGGGGGTGATTGCCATGAGCGGCGTGTACGATCTTACCGAATACACCAGGGGGTATTTTGATGATGACGTGTATTTCAACAGTCCCCAGCATTATATTCCCAACCTGACAGATCATACCATTTTGGAGCAGATCCAGCAGAGTCACCACATCCATATTTTTACCGGCAGCGGGGCCTACGAAGATCCCAATGCCAGCCGGAGTTTTGCTTCGCTTTTGTACAGCAAGGGAATCAATTATGAACTGGATGTGTGGGGGCCGGAGTGGCCGCACGACTGGAATACCTGGCGAACAGTGCTGCCGCATTATTTGGAAACGAGATTTTGAAGGAGTTTGTGGTTTGTGGTTTATAGTTTGAAGTTGGGTTTCCTGCAATTGAAAAATCCTAAGGAAAAATGGTTTTCTGCTGTTGAATCACCATAGGAAGCCGGTAATCAAAACTTGGCAGAATTAAAATAGTGCTAGAAAACTTGCTTTAATACAAGGTCCTGCATCTGTATGCTACTACAACCTAAAAAACTACAAACCAAAAACTATAAACTAGAAACTTTTTACGCCGGAACCGTTTCCAGCGTGGCTCCAATGCCGCGGTCGGTAATGGCATCGCACATGGGCTTCAGCTTTTCGTAAAAGCCGTGCTTGACCGCATACTTTCCTTTGTAGTGAATAATGTAAGCACATTGTTCGGCCTGCTCGTACGTGTGGTCGCACACTTCCATCAAAGATTCAATCACCCAGTCAAAGGTATTGACCTCATCATTCCATACGATCAACTGAAGGGGATCAACCGTGTCGGTCATCACATCTTCCAGTTCATAAGGACTTATGGCTTCCGAGCTTTTCATAACCTTGCAAAGGTATACACCGTTTTATTAAAAAAGCAAGGGAATGACTGGAGCAGCAAGTAGTTTATTCAAGTTGGCTGATGGGCAACAGGCTCTGGGTCAGCCACCCTCAATACTCGGTTTTGTTGGGACTTTGTTCCCATTTGCGGAAGGCTTCCAGGGCCTCTTGCCTTAAAAGCTGCCGGGTAAAAAGCTGTCTTTGATCCACGGGTTTTTGCAGTTCGTCGTAAATAAACTGGTCGTCAAAATTGATGGCGGCCGCATCCTGTTTGCTGTTGGCAAAATATAATTTGTCAAAGCGTGCCCAGTAAATGGCGGCCAGGCACATGGGGCAGGGTTCGCAACTGGCGTATATTTCACAGCCCGTTAAATCAAAACTGTTCAGCGCTTTTCCGGCATTGCGTATGGCCACTACTTCGGCGTGTGCCGTGGGGTCGTTGGTGGAGGTTACTTCGTTGACTCCATGGGCGATGATCTTTCCCCCCTTCACTATTACGGCGCCAAAAGGTCCGCCTTTGCCCTGTTCAACATTATCAACTGAAAGTTGAATGGCTTCACGCATAAAAGTTTCCGCATTCTGTTGATTGCTCATACTGCAGGCTTATTGATTTTGGTTAACAATGAATTTGTATGCTTAAAACTGCATGGAAAAAACCGTTCCTTTATTTTCTATGGATTGAACCTGAATGGTGCCGCGGTGCAGCATCACAATTTGTTTGCACAAGCTAAGCCCGATGCCGCTGCCGCTTTTCTTCGTACTAAAAAAAGGGATGAATATTTTATCCAGCACTTCTTCGGGAATGCCGGGCCCGTTATCCGCTACTTTTAAAACAATTTTTTTATTCAGCGTTTGTTCGGCCGATAAAATAATTTTTGGTTCTGCCTGTTCTTTTACGGCTTCAATGGCGTTTACAATGAGGTTGATCAAAACCTGTTCTATTAAGCTTTGATCGGCCTCCAGTGCCAGGTCGGTGTCTTTGATAATGATCTCCAGGTCAATATTTTTTTGCTCAAACGTGGGGTTCATCAACTGGTTCAGGTTGGCAAACAACTCCCGTATGTACACCTTGTGCACATTCAGCTTGGTGATCTTATTGAGGTTGCGGTAGGTTTCTGCAAATTTTAATAAGCCTTCGCTTCTTCGTTTAATGGTGTCAATCCCCAGTTCCAGGTCTTCCAGCGTGTCGCCATCATTTGAGGCCAGGCGGTTTTTTAAGGTTTCGGCCAGGGAAGAAATCGGCGCCACCGAATTCATGATCTCATGCGTCATTACACTCAATAGTTTTTGCCAGGCTTTTGATTCGGTTTCATCCAGGGCTTCGTTCACATTTTGAAAAGCAATGAGCTTGAATTTTTTTTGCTCGGTTTGAAAAGCCGTAGCCGATAGTAAAACTTTGAAATAGGATTTTTCCAGATGCACGGTTGCAATCCGGCTCTCGCCGGGTTTCAGCTGGCTGACCTCTTCAAATAAAACCCGGTCTCTTTTTTCCAGCGAATGGATGGTTTTTAGGTAAGGCAGCTGCAGCATTCTTTTTAATGATTCGTTCATCCATACTACTTCACCGGAATCCAGTTCGTAGGACAAAATACCGGTGTCCACCAGTTCCAGTATTTTTTGCAGGTATTGATACTGCGTTTCCTTTTCTTTACTGATCACTTTGAACGTGGTGTTGATCTCGTTAAATCCCTGCCGCAGCGGCAGAATATCGGCGGAGGCGTGTTTTACATCGAAATAGCGGGAAAAATCCCGGTAGTGAATGGCCTCTACAAACTGGTTGATCTCATCATAGGTTTTTTTCTGAAAGCGGATGAACTCAATGATCTGGTACGCCAGCAGCGGAACCAACAGGGCAAGGTACAAATGCCATTGCTTTACAATAAAGAACGAAGCCCCCATCAGGGTGATGAACAGCAACAGCACTCTTGATAAGAGCCGCCATTGAAAATTTTTAAAAATCATGCTTTTCAGATAGAAAGGGTTTGCGTTTTGAGTGTTTGTTTTTTATGTTACCGGCTTTTGTGCTACCATGGATCGTCCCTTGCGTCGCACTCTTCAACTGCAGTAACTTCTATCACCTTTTTTTTGAACCACATAGGCACATAGGAACAGAGGGATTCACATAGAGCTTTGTTTTATTCTATGTGGGCCTTCTATGTGCCTATGCTTCTATTGTGGTTCAAACCTTGCTCAACAGAATTACCGGAAGTACAAGTGAGTGACACAACAGAAGCCTCATAGCAGCACTTCCGCTGGTGACACTATTATCATCTTTTTAAAAGAGCTAATGGAAATAAAAAGTTTCACTGGCCCAGCTGCTTCTTCGTGGAGGCAGAAGCTAAATGTCGTATTTATTCAGCCGCCGGTATAAGGCCGTACGGGTAATGCCTAATTCCTTGGCTGCTTTTGAGATGTTTCCGCTGTGTTTTTCAATTACACGGAGGATGGTGTTTTTTTCTACCGTGCCCAGGTTGGTGTGTTGCACCTCTTCTGTTATCACGGTTGTTTCAATGGGCGAGAAAATAATGTCCCTCGCCGACAACGTATTTCCTTCGGCCATGATGACGGCTCTTTCAATGGTGTATTGCAGTTCACGGACATTGCCGGGGTAATGATAGCTCATTAATTTTTCCACCGCTTTGTCGTCAAAATCCAGTGTTGATTTTAAATATTTGTTGCTGTAGACCTTACTATAATGTTTGGCTAACAACAGGATGTCTTTTTCACGCCGGCGTAAAGGTGGAATGACAATCTCCACGGTATTGATGCGGTAGATCAGATCTTTTCGAAATCGGTTTTCATTGGCCAGCTCCGAGATAGGAATATTGGTGGCGCAAACCAGGCGGATGTCAATGGGGATGGTTTCGTTGCTGCCCAGTTTTGTTACCAGGCGGTTTTGCAAAACCGTCAGCAACTTGGCCTGCTGGTGCAGGGAGATATTGCCGATCTCGTCCAAAAAAAGTGTCCCGCCCTGGGCGGCTTCAAAGCGGCCCATTCTGTCTTCTCTTGCATCGGTAAAGGCCCCTTTTTTATGACCGAACAATTCGCTTTCAAAAAGCGATTCCGTCAGGGCTCCAACATCTACTTTAATAAAAGGTTTTGTGGCCCTGTTGGAAAAATGATGAATGGCTTTGGCAATGAGTTCCTTGCCGGTGCCGTTTTCGCCCAGTATTAAAATATTGGCATCAGTAGGGGCGATCTTTTGAATTTTATAAAAGATGTCCTGCATTACTTCCGACTTGCCCAGCAACTCGGTTTCAAAAATGGACGAAGAAGGCAAGACCTGCGAAGAGGAGCCCTTGTCGTCTTTCCTTTTTATGGCTTCTTTTATGGTGGTAAGCAGCCTTTCGTTATGCCAGGGCTTCACCACAAAATCAAAGGCGCCTTCTTTTAAGGAACGGATAGCGAGGTCAATATCACCATAGGCGGTGATCATGATAACGGATGCGCTGGAGCGAAACTCTTCCTTGATCTTTTTTAGCCAGAAAATGCCTTCGTTACCCGTATTGATGGAACTGTTGAAATTCATATCCAGCAGGATTACATCGAATTCCTGTTTGGATAAAATGGAGCGGAGGTTTTCAGGGTTTTTTTCCGTGACGATTTGTTTTACCTCGGGCCTCAACAGCAGGCGTACAGCGGTAAGAACATCCACGTCATCGTCAATTACTAAAATAGAGGCCGTTTTTAAAGACATAGTTCTTTGTTTCTTGTTTTTGGTTTCTGGTTTCTTGTTTTTAGGCCGGACCGGTTTTCATTTGTTTTCTTTCCGCTGCAGCGTGTTGCTTATGAAAAGAACGGTGTGGCAGAGCAACAAGAAACTAAAAACGAGGAACCATAAACTCCTTGTGGCGAAACTACAAATATGCCAGCAATGCAAGCAGTTGAAAATGAATGTACACTTTGTTTTCTGAAAGGGAACAAGTGTATCAAAAGCGGACACATTCTGTTCGGTAACGAACAGCTTCGTAGATTTGGAAAAATGTAACTTATTGAAAACCATAATCGTCAAATATTGGCACTGGAGTGGTAAAAGGTGAATGACCAGTGGTGAATGGGATATCCATTATTCCAAGGCTTCGGTCAGGTACGGCGATTACGAGGAGATTGAATTGACCATTCACTATTGACCATTGACATTAAAAACAAAAACAGACCGTGGATAGAAAAATTGAAAAAAAGAAGTGGAACAAAAAAAGGATTCTCACTATGGCAGGAATAGCCGGGTTGGCCGTGCTGATTGCCGGCAGCGTTTACTTTACATCGGGTAAGAGTAAGCTGAATGTAGACGCCGAACGGATCACCATCAGTGAAGTGAAAAAGGGGGCTTTCCAGGAATTTATCCCGGTGAACGGGGTGGTGCTTCCGCTGACCACTATTTACCTGGACGCTATGGAAGGCGGCCGTGTTGAGGAAAAATTGGTGGAAGATGGTGCCATTGTAAAAAAAGGTCAGCCTATTATGCGCCTTTCCAATACCGACCTGGAACTAAGCCTGGTGAACCAGCAAACATCGGTTTATAACCTGCTTACCCAAATGCAGATTGCCCGTAACGCTGCACAGCAAAACACCACGACCAAGCTTAACCAAATGACCGATGTAGACAACCAGCTAAAGGAAGCCAAGCGGGTCTATGATCTGAACAAAACCCTGTACGAGCAAAAAGCTATAGGCCTGCAGGAGTTTAAGCAGTCGGAAAATAATTATAACTATTACGCTGAAAAAAAGAAGCTGACCGACCAGATCATGCAACAGGACCAGGCTTCTAATGCCCAACAGGTGTCGCAGGCACAGCAGTCGTACAAAGGCTCGCAAACGGCGCTGAATGTCATGCGCAAAAAAGTGGGCGACCTGATTGTTCGGGCACCGGTGGATGGACAATTAACCTCGCTGGATGCGGAAGTAGGACAAAGCAAAAACAAGGGAGAACGCCTTGGACAAATTGATGTGCTGAGTGGCTATAAAGTAAGAGTAGATGTGGATGAGCATTACATCTCCCGTGTTTTTATCGGGTTGATGGGAGAGACTTCTTTTGCAGGAAAGAATTACAAGCTAAAGATCAATAAAGTATATACACAGGTAAACAACGGCCGCTTCCAGGTTGATATGGAATTTGAAAATGCCGTACCGGAGGGCATTCGCAGGGGACAGACCATGCAAATCCGCCTGGCACTTAGCGATGAAACGCAGGCACTGCTGTTAGCGAAAGGCGGCTTCTATCAGCAAACAGGCGGCAACTGGGTTTTTAAAGTAGATAAGGATGGGACAACAGCGTATAAGGTGGATGTGCAATTGGGTCGTCAAAATCCTGATTACTACGAAGTGTTGAGTGGTTTGCAGCCGGGTGATAAGATCGTGACGTCGAGCTATGAGAATTATGGAAATATGCAGGAGCTGGTGCTGAAGAAGTAAAAGAAGTGGAAAGTGGTAAGTGGGTTGACTCTACTTACGACTAAACACACCATTAACCACTAACCAACAAAAAAACTAAAACCATGAAACTGTTCTTTTTGCTGATACCATTTATGGGCATTTATATGACTTCTGCCCTGGCACAAAAAAAGGAGTTGCCGCAGCCTGTTGAAGAAAAAGAAACGGTACACTACCGGATCATGCCGGGTAATTTATTATTCCCCTTCAATTAATCATAAACTTCATTCTAAACAAAAAACAATGATAAAGATCAAAGACCTCGAAAAAATTTATCGAACAGAAGACGTGGAAACCGTGGCCCTGAATAAACTGACGCTTCATGTGAACGAAGGCGAATTTGTAGCCATCATGGGACCATCCGGCTGCGGTAAATCCACCTTGTTAAACATATTGGGTTTATTGGACGATCCGGATAGCGGAAGTTTTTTGTTTAACGGAATTGAAGTGGCCAATTTTAACGAACGTAAAAGGGCCGACCTGCGTAAAAGAAATATAGGTTTTGTGTTTCAAAGCTTTAACCTGATAGATGAACTGACGGTTTATGAGAACGTGGAGCTGCCTTTGATCTACCTCGGCGCCAGGCCTTCGGAGCGCAAGCAAAGAGTAGAAGAAGTATTGGATAAAATGCAGATCATGCACCGCCGCAATCACTATCCGCAACAACTTTCCGGTGGTCAGCAACAACGTGTGGCCGTGGCAAGGGCCGTGGTGAATAACCCTAAGATCATTCTTGCGGATGAACCGACTGGTAACCTGGATTCATCAAACGGGAATGAGGTAATGCAAATGCTTACCGACTTGAATGAGCAGGGAACCACCGTTATTATGGTGACCCACTCCGAACATGATGCCCGTTACAGCCACCGCATCATTCGCATGCTGGACGGACAGACAGTGCTGGAGAATATTATGGTTTGAGCCGCCATCTGAAACATGCACAGGAGTTGTTTTATACGCCCATAAAATCTAAACCATGATCCGCAATTATTTCAAAATTGCTTTACGCAATTTGATGAAGTATAAGTTCATCTCCTTTATCAATCTTTTTGGATTAACGGTAGGCATTACCTGTTGCTTATTGATCCTGGCTTATATCATCAATGAGTTAAGTTTTGATCGGTATAACCGGCAAGCGGATAACATCTACCGCGTGGAAAGAACCTTTTTAAATCCACAAACCGGGGCGCTTAATTTGAAGTTGGCAGCGGTTGCGCCACCGGCAGGTCCATTATTGCAAAACGATTTTAAAGAGATTAAGCAGATCACACGGTTGCTTCAAAACAACTCAGTTCCTTTTCGTTATGAAGAGAAAATGTTCAATGAGCAAAACTCCTATTTCGCCGATGAGCATTTGTTTGACGTTTTTGATGTAACGGTAACCAAAGGCAATCCCGCCAAAGCTTTGCAGGAGCCATTCTCTGTGATGCTTTCGGAAGATGTTGCCAAAAAATACTTCGGCAATGAGGAGCCGCTGAACAAGGTGATCCGGATGAACAACCAGTTCGGGCTTAAAGTTACCGGGGTATATAAACCGTTTCCCACCAATGCACACCTTCATCCTGAAATGATGATCTCTTTCAATACGCTGAAGGATACGGCCGTGTATGGAGAAGACAATTTATTGCACAACTGGGGCAACAATGCCTTCTTTACCTATTTATTGCTGCCACAGAATTATGATCCTCAAAAGCTGGAAGCACAATTCCCGGCTTTTTTAAACAGGCATATTACAGAGGACAATGGTCCCGTTAAGCCTTCACAATGGACATCTCTTAGTTTGCGAAAATTAACCGATATCCATCTTTTATCACACATGGACGATGAAGCAGAAGAAAACGGGGACATAAAAAGGGTTTACATTTTTTCGGCCATCGCTCTTTTTATTTTGCTGATTGCTTGTATCAATTATATGAATCTTTCTACGGCAAGGTCTGTGCTGCGTGGAAAGGAAATCGGTATCAGAAAAGTAGTAGGCGCCCGAAAAAAAGAACTGGTGCTGCAATTCTTATGCGAATCTGTGTTGCTCTGCTGGATCGCGGCGCTGCTGGCGTTTGGCCTGGCTGCACTTTGCCTGCCCGGGCTTAATGAGCTTTCGGGGCAGCATTTATCTATTTCTATTTTATTAAAATGGCAGATTCTTTTGCCGCTGCTGCTGGTGCCTTTTCTCTTGGGGATTCTTTCCGGTATTTACCCGGCTTTATTTCTTTCTTCTTTCCAGCCGGTAAAAGTGTTGAAAGGAGTTATGAAAATTGGCGGAAGCAGTTTATCGTTTCGTAAAGCCCTGGTTGTGGTGCAATTTTCCATTTCTATTATTTTAATTGTAAGCACGGCTATCGTGTTTCAGCAATTAAGGTTCATGCAAAAAACATCGCTGGGCTTTAAGAAAGACCATATCATAACGGTTGCGTATAACTCAGGCCTTAACGACAAATATGAATCATTTAAAACGGCCTTGCTGGATAATGCCGGTATCAGGGGTATCACCCGCTCTTCCCGTATTCCGTCGGGCCGCCTGCTGGATGCCATGGGCTCGCAAATTGATCGCGGCGACTCATTAACACCAACGCAGGCCGATATAAAATTTGTGGTGGCCGACGAAGATTTTATCCCTACCTACGGCGTGAATGTTGTGCAGGGAAGAAATTTTTCCAAAAGCTTTGGCATGGATACCGCTTCTTTCCTGATAAACGAAGCAGCCGTAAAAGTCCTGGGCCTAAAATCGCCTGAAGAAGCAATAGGAAAGCGTTTTCAATATGGTGGCAAAAAAGGACAGTTAATTGGGGTCTTCAATGATTTTCACTTCGAGTCTATGCACCAGCGCATTTTGCCGCTGGTATTATTTATTCCAAGAAGCGCAGGAAACTATGGAAGGCTTTCCATAAAAGTATCGGGCAGCATTCCTGCCGCGATTGCACATGTTGAATCCACCTGGAAAAAGTTTTTACCTGAGATACCATTTGATTACACCTTTCTGGACGACAACTTTGCCCGTCTCTATCAGTCGGAACAACGACAGGAAAGCATCTTTACCTTGTTTTCCTTCATTGCCATTTTTATTGCCTGCCTCGGCTTATTTGGCTTGTCGGCATTTGCCATATCGCAGCGTGTAAAGGAAATCGGTATCCGAAAAGTGCTGGGTGCTGATGTAAGCACTATTGTGGCACTTCTTTCCAAAGATTTTTTAAAGCTGGTAATCATAGCTGCTGTACTGGCTTTCCCGGTTGCCTGGTACGCCATGCACAAATGGCTGGAAGACTTTGCCTATCGCATTGCTATTCCCTGGTGGATCTTTCCGGCAGCTGGCATTATTGCAGCAATCGTTGCGTTTAGCACGATCAGCTTTCAGGCCATAAAAGCAGCAACCGCCAATCCTGTAAAAAACTTACGAACAGAATAAATGGGTGAATGGTGAGTAGTGAATGGTGAATGGGACAGAGAGAGAGGAATTATCAAACAGAAAAAGAATTATTACATGTTTAAAAATTATTTGAAGATCGCACTCCGGAACTTGCTTCGCAACAAAGCATTTTCTGTTATTAATATTTCAGGACTGGCCATAGGCATGGCCAGCGCCATCCTTATTTTACTGTGGATACAAAATGAAGTAAGCTACGACCAGTTCCATGAAAAGAAGGACCGTATTTATGAGGCATGGAACCGTGCCGAATTTAGCGGGAAGCTTCAGGCCTGGAATACAACGCCAAAAGTATTGGCCAGGACACTGGAAAGGGACATACCCGAGGTGGAACAGGCGGTACGAGTGAACTGGGCCAGCAATTATCTGTTTAGTGTTGGAGAGAAGCGGTTGACTGTTCGAGGTAATATTGTTGACTCTAATTTCTTACAGGTATTTAGTTTTCCGTTGGTAAAGGGTAATCCTAAAGTAGCCCTAATGGACATGCACTCCATTGTGCTGACGGAAAAACTGGCTAAAAAAATATTTGGAGAAGAAGACCCGATGGGCAAGACCATCAAGCTGGATAACAAGGACAACTTTACGGTAACCGGCATTGCCAAGGATCTGCCCAACAATACCAGATTCAACTTTGAATATTTATTGCCCTGGTCATACTTACGATCTAATGGTGATGATGACGTATACTGGGGCAACAACTCCACCCGTACCTATATGCTGCTAAAGCCCAATGTTAGCCTTGCCTCTGTTGCGCCAAAAGTAAAGGTGATCAAACAGCGCTATGCTACCGACGATCCCAAGTGGGAAATGTTTATTTACCCTATGAGTAAGTGGAGGCTTTACTCCCGGTTTAATGAAGGTGTGGAAGACGGCGGCCGTATAGAATTTGTACGAATGTTTGCCATCATTGCGGCCTTTATCTTGCTGATTGCCTGTATCAATTTCATGAATCTGAGTACGGCACGCAGTGAAAAGCGGGCAAAGGAAGTGGGTATCCGTAAAGTGGTGGGGGCCCAAAAGGGAGCCCTGGTGGGTCAGTTCATTGGTGAATCCATATTGCTGGCTTTTCTTGCAGGAATCATTGCCGTCGCCATTGTACAACTGAGCCTTCCGGGTTTCAACAAGCTTACCGATAAACAATTATTTATTGACTTTGGAAATATTAATTCATGGTTTGTGGCGCTTGGCTTTATTGTCTTCACAGGCATTGTAGCCGGCAGTTATCCTGCTTTTTTTCTTTCTTCTTTTCAGCCGGTAAGGGTGTTGAAGGGAATGTTCCGGTCTTCAAAGGCCCTGGTTACGCCGCGTAAAGTTCTGGTGGTGTTGCAGTTCACGTTTGCCATCATACTTATCATCAGCACCATCATTGTTAAACACCAGATTGATTATGCCCGAAACCGGGAAGCAGGTTATGACAAGAATAACCTGATGTATCATTTTCTTTCCGGCGATTTACAAAAGAACTACAACCTTGTAAAAAATGAATTGCTGGCAGCAGGTGTGGCCACTTCCATTTCTAAAACAAGTGCACCGCTAACCCAGGGCTGGAGTGATAGCTGGGGTTTTGAGTGGCAAGGGAAAGATCCCAACGATAAAACTGATTTTGACCGGTATTCTGCAGATGAAAATCTTGTTACTACAGCCGGATTTCAGTTGGTGAAAGGCCGTGATTTTAATTTAAGCCAATTCCCTACTGATTCCACGGCTGTCATTCTGAATGAGTTGGCTGTAAAGGCGATGGGTTTTAAAGATCCGATTGGACAAATTGTAAAAGACAACGGCATTGACTGGCATGTAGTGGGCGTGATAAAGGATTTCATCCTGCAGTCTCCGTACCATCCGTTAAAACCCATGGTGATTGAAGGGGCCAAAGGCTGGTTTAATGTAATGCATATCAAGCTGAATCCAAAAAATACTACCGCGCAGAATTTAAAAACGACTGAAGCTATTTTTAAAAAATACAACCCCGAGTATCCTTTTGAGTATAAGTTCATCGATGAAGAATACGCGGCCAAGTTTGAGGATGAAAAACGTACCGGCACCCTGACAGCCTTGTTTGCAGGGCTAACCATTTTCATTTCCTGTTTGGGGTTGTTTGGCCTGGCGGCCTACATGGCGCAAAACCGCATCAAAGAAATCGGCGTGCGGAAGGTATTGGGAGCCTCTGTTACCAATATTACTACGCTGCTTTCAAAAGATTTTCTAAAACTGGTTATCGTTTCCCTGGTCATTGCTTCTCCGGTTGCCGGCTTTGCCATGTATAAATGGCTGCAGGACTATCCCTACCGTGTAAACATTGAATGGTGGGTGTTTGTACTGGCCGGCCTGAGCGCCATTGCCATTGCTTTATTTACGGTCAGTTTTCAGGCCATAAAAGCAGCAACGGCCAACCCGGTAAAAAACTTACGGACCGAATAATTATCATGTTATGATACGAAACTATTTGAAGCTGGCCTGGCGCAATTTGATGAAGAATAAAGTGTTTTCCTTCATCAATATCTTCGGGCTTTCTGTTGGCCTTACTTGTTGCATCCTGATAACAATTTACATTTTTCATGAGACCAGTTATGACCGGTATCATGAAAGAGCAAAACAGATCTACCGGCTTGGTACTGTTTTTATTGACCAGGGCGTGGAAGAACGCGGCCTCAACAGTTCGGCTCCGTTGGGCAGAATGCTGCAGCAGGAATACCCGGAAATAGAAGCTTCCGCAAGGGCCCTCAATCTTTTCCGCGATGATAAAACCTTGTTCCAGTTAAATGAAAATGGAACGGTTAAATCCCTTTATGAAACCAAAGGCTTTCTGGCCGATTCTAATTTTTTTCAAATTCTGTCGTTTCGCTTTAAAGAAGGTGATCCCAGAACTGCTTTGCAGGAGCCAAACAGTGTTGTGATCAAAGAAGATATAGCGCAGAAGCTTTTTGGTGATCAACCCGCTCTTGGCAAAATGGTGCGGGTGAGCAGCAGTACCAATGGCGACACCAGTTTCAGGATAACAGGCGTGTTTGCCAACCCTCCGGGGCCCTCTCATCTTGACGCACGGTTTTTTCTCTCTTTCAGGGGCGGTAATATGGACCGGTTTGCAAACGACAATCCCAGTTTGGCCAACAACAACATGTTTTTAACCTACCTGTTGGTGAAAAACGGATCGGATGAAAAAAAGCTGGAACAAAAATTCCCTGACTTTATTCAACGGCATTTGGGCGAGCAGTTAAAGCAGATGGGCAAGCAAAGAAACTATTTTTTGACACCCATCTCTGATATTTACCTGTCGGGTATTTCCAAGGCCAGCACTACGGCCGGTGGCAGCAAAACAGCTTTATTTATTCTGGGCTCCATTGCGGTGCTTACCTTATTGATCGCCTGCATTAATTTTATGAATCTCTCTACAGCCAATTCTGCAAAGAGAGCTTCTGAGGTGGGCGTTCGAAAAGTTTTGGGTGCTCAAAGGCAATCCCTGCTTCGTCAATTTTTAGGCGAGTCGTTGCTAATGGCTGCTATTGCTATGGTGTTTGCGCTGCTCTTTACGGTGCTTTTATTGCCGGTTTTTGAACAGGTTTCCGGTAAAACCCTGCTTATTTCAGGGCCGCAAAAACTTACGCTGGGTGGGTTGTTTATTTTGCTTGCTTTACTAACCGGCTTACTGGCCGGAAGCTATCCCGCCTTTTATCTTTCCTCCTTCAGACCTATTAAAGTGCTGAAAGGAAAATTTAGCAATTCGCTTGCTGCTATTTCCTTACGAAAAGGCCTGGTGGTTTTTCAATTCATTATTTCCATTGTGTTGATCATCGCCTCCGTGGTCATTGCTAAACAGATGCGCTATTTGCAGCAAAAGGACCTGGGTTTTCAGAAAGATCAGCAAATCATCATTCCGCTGCGCACCTCCACCGCAAAAGGAAGCGTTCAGGCATTTAAAAGCAAGGTTGTTAACAACACCAGCATCAGCTCCATTGGAACATCAATGGCGTACCCCGGTATATTTAATCCCCAGGATTGGCTGATGTACCGGCAGGGGCAAACGATGGACAATTCAAAACAGGTGTATATAAATCTTGTTGATGATAACTTTCTTCAAACCCTGGGTGTAAAGCTGGTGGCGGGCAGATTGTTTTCCTCGCAGTTTGCCGCCGATACACTTACCAGTTTTGTGATTAATGAACAGGCCGTAAAGCAATTTGGCTTTGCTTCGCCCCAGGACGCAGTAGGCAAGTGGCTTGCCGCCGATTGGGATGGCGAGCAAAACCGTTTTACCATTGTTGGCGTGGTGAAAGATTTTAACTTCAAAGACCTTCACGAAGCCATTGAACCTTTTGCCTTTCGCTTTTTCAATGACGCCGATGCTGGATTCAATTATATGATTGCGCATGCCAGTGGTGGAAACGTAAAGCAATCCTTATCGACTCTGGAAACGGCATGGGAGAAACTCAATCCCAACGAGCCTTTTGAATACAGTTTTCTTGACCAGGATTTTCAAAAAAATTATGACACCGAAAACAGGCGGGCAAGGCTTATCAATTATTTTACCATTGTGGCGATTATTATTTCCTGCCTGGGGCTTTTCGGGTTGGCCACCTTTACAGCAGAACAAAGAACAAAAGAAATAGGGATTAGAAAAGTGCTGGGTGCCAGCGTGTATGGAGTGGTGGCCCTGCTCTCCAAAGATTTTTTAAAGCTGGTCGTCATAGCGGTTCTCGTGGCTTCACCGCTGGCATGGTATGCCATGAACAAATGGATGCAAAATTTTGCTTACAAAACCGCCATTACCTGGCATGTATTTGCCTTGACAACAGTTGTTGCCGTTTTTATTGCATTTGCCACTATCAGTTTCAAGGCCATAAAGGCAGCTTTATCCAATCCGGTAAAAAGCTTACGCACCGAATAAACAGCTTGCCATGTTTAAAAATTATTTGAAGACCGCCATACGCAGCCTGCTTCGTTACAAAGGTTTTTCATTGATCAACATTGCCAGTCTTGCTATTGGTATAACAGGTTGTTTGGTAATTGGTTTATTTGTTTGGGATGAATGGCAGTATGATAAATTTATTGCCGGTGGAGAAAATGTTTACCGGATATACGAAGAAAGAAATGATAACAACAGTATTACCTATGGAGCCCCTGTGCCCCCTGCGTATGCTACCTTTTTAAACCAACAATACCCTGAGGTGGATACCACGCTCCGAATTTTAATGTCGGGCGATAAGTTCCTGATGGAGGTGGGAGAGAAAAGAGCGTATGAAGAAAAGGGGTGGTTTGTGGAAGGTTCTTTCTTTCAAATTTTTCCCCTGCGGTTTCTAAAAGGAGACCCGGCTACCGCCCTTGCTGAGCCAGCAACCATTGTTATTTCAGAAGATCTGGCCTATAAGTATTTTGGCAACGAAGATCCGATCGGTAAAACAATTAAGATCGATAAAGGGGATCTTACTGTGAAGGGTGTGCTGGCAAAATTGCCGGCGCATTTCCATCTTGACTTTAACTACCTCATGTCCTTGCCTTCGGCCGGTATTGAGAAGGACCGGATGGAAAAGTGGACATGGCACCAGTTCTATACGTACGTAAAACTAAAGCCCGGGGCCGATGTAAAACAATTGCAGGATAAGTTTCAGGCTCATGTTAAAAAAGATATCTATCCTACCTTAACACAAGCCGGTTCTACCTTCCTGCCTTTTTTTCAGCCCTTGAAAGATATTCATCTAAAGTCTGCGGATTTTATATACGATAATGCTATTCGCGGAAATGAAACCTATGTGAAAGGCTTAACCATCATTGCCTTGTTTGTACTGTTGATTGCTTGTTTCAACTTCATCAACCTGGCCACCGCCCGATCTTTCAGAAGAGCAAAAGAGATCGGCGTCCGCAAAGTCATTGGCGCCGATCGCAAGCAACTGATCTTTCAATTTATTGGCGAGACGGTTATGCTTTCTATTTTCTCGGTGCTTCTAGCGACGGTGGCTACTTTATGTATCGTTCCATGGCTGAATGCATTTACGGGTAAATCCATTTCCTTCAATCCTTTTACCAATCCCTTGCTGGGGTTACTGGTATTAGCAGCCGGAGTGGTGATCGGTATTTTGGCCGGTCTTTACCCTGCGTTGGTCCTCTCCGGTTTTCAACCTATCAAGGTTTTAAAAAATATGAAGCTAGCTGCAAATACCGGCAGCGGCACGGCCTGGCTAAGGCAGGCGTTGGTAGTAGTACAATTCGCTTTGTCTGCCTTGCTGATTGTGTCTTCCACAATCGTGTACCGGCAAATCCATTATTTGAATAGTAAGGACCTTGGATTTAATAAAGAGCAGGTGCTGTTTTTTCAGATAAGGGGTGAACTGGAGGATAGCAACAAACTCGAAACGTTTAAAACCGAACTGAAACGTTCTTCTAACGTGGTTTCGGTTACCTCCGGTTATGGCTTACCGGGTGACCAGTATGCTGGTGACGGCATTGCTGTTCCGGGAAACGGTGGCGATAAGGAGTATCCTGCCAATGTATTTATTGGTGATTATGATTATGTAAAAACACTGGGCCTGAAACTGATTGCGGGAAGGGATTTTTCAAGAGACCGGCCAACAGATGTGCAGGAGGCTTTCATCATTAACGAAACGGCTGTAAAAGAACTAGGGTTTGGTACTCCTGGAAAGGCGTTAGGGCAGCGATTAAACTGGAATAAATGGATTCCGGATTCGCTGAACCCTGTAAAGAAAGGAAAGGTAATTGGTGTGATAAAGGACTTTCATTATAAAAGCCTACATGAGAAAGTCACCACTTCGGTTTTACAGATTTATCCGCCTGTGGCTTTTAAAGTGGCTGTCAAATTAAAGACTGCCGACATCCGGCATACGATTGCTTTTATCAATGAAACCTGGAATAAATTTTCTCCGGCCTACCCGCTGGATTATAAGTTCATGGACGAGACCTATGGAAAAATGTATGCGTCCGAAGAAAAGCTGGGTAGCCTGCTATGGGCGTTTACGATCATGGCGATTGTGGTAGGGTGCATGGGTCTGTTTGCCCTGACCGCCTTTAGTGCGGAACAAAGAGTAAAAGAAATCGGTATTAGAAAAGTACTTGGCGCCAATGTGCTCAATATTGTGGGGCTGCTGTCGAAGAATTTTCTGGTCCTGGTTCTTCTTGCCTCAGTTATTGCTTTTCCAGTTGCCTGGTGGGCCATGAATAGCTGGCTGGAAGATTTTCCCTATAGAATTACCATTAGCTGGTGGGTGTTTGGCCTGGCGGCCCTGGCCGCCGTGGTAATAGCATTGGTGACCGTAAGTTTCCAGGCGATAAAAGCGGCTACTGCCAACCCTGTAAAAAGTTTACGAACCGAATAAAAGATAGTATATGTTTAAAAGTTACCTGAAAATAGCATGGCGAAACATCTTACGGAACAAGGGCTTCTCCATTACCAATCTCTCCGGCCTCACCATTGGCATGACCTGTACGATTTTGATTTTGTTGTGGGTGAACGATGAATTGAACTGGGATAAATTTCATCCCAACCATCAAAATATTTACCAGGTAATGGTGAGCCGGAATTTCAATGGCGAGGTTACCACAGACCGGTCGGTGCCTTTTCCATTGGCGGACGCCATTAAAAATAATTTCCCGGAAATTAAGCACAGCAGTGTTGATGATTTTGGGTCGGATAATGTGTTGAAGTATGACGAAACGATTATTAAAAGAAGAGGCATTACAGCCAGCGCTGATTATGTCAATTTGTTCCAATGGAAATTTTTGAAAGGGAATGCCGCCACTGCGCTGGCTAACCCGGAAAATATTGTTCTTACGCAATCCACGGCCAAAGCGCTTTTTGGCGAAACAGAACCTGTGGGTAAGATCATTAGGGTGAACAACAGTATGAACAGAACTGTTTCTGCGGTGGTGCAGGATCCACCTTCCAATTCCACGATTCAGTTTAATTTGATTGTTCCTTTTGACGCCTCAAACGAAAATATCAAACGGGCCAGCACTGATTGGGTGAACGCTTTTAGCGAAACTTTTGTGGAGGTGCAGCCGGGTACCAACATTACGGAACTGAATAAGAAAATTTCTACGCTGGCCAACAGTCACGGAGAGAATAAGGACTTTGTGTATTTCCTGCATCCCATGGATAAATGGCGGTTGTACAGCGACTTCAAGGGTGGCGTCAATACGGGAGGTATGATTGATTATGTAAAGTTGTTTACGCTGATTGCTATTATCATCCTGTTGATTGCCTGTGTCAACTTCATGAACCTTTCCACTGCCAAGTCGGAAAAAAGGGCAAAGGAAGTAGGCATCCGTAAAACACTGGGCTCAGAAAGAAAACAATTGCTGTTGCAGTTTTACAGCGAGTCGCTGATCTTTTCTTTGCTGGCCTTTGTGCTTTCTGTGCTGGCGGTGTATGTATTACTGCCTGCGTTTAACAGCCTGGTGAACAAGCAGCTTACCTTGTCTGTCGTCAATCCGTTATTTATCGGGCTGACTTTTGTAATGATCCTTTTTACCGGGCTGATTGCCGGCAGTTACCCGGCTTTGTATTTATCTTCTTTCAATCCCATTAAAGTTTTGAAAGGAACCTTCCTTGCAGGCAGAAACGCTGCCTTGCCCCGGAAGGTTTTAGTGGTGCTGCAATTCGGCATTTCTGTTTTGTTGATCTCCTCCACCTTACTTGTGTACCAACAGATACAACATGTAAAAAACAGGGATATGGGTTATGATCCCAACAACCTCATTTCCATTCCTTCTTCCTCGGAAGCCAACCGCAATGTGGAGGTGATAAAAAATGAATTGCTGCAAACCAATTTGGTGGCTGCCATAACCCGCACCTCTTCACCGCTGACCGAAATATGGAATTACACGCCTGCGCCGGACTGGAAAGGAAAGCCGCAGCATGCTGAACTTATTATGATCGCCATGCGCAGCGACGCTGATTTTGGAAAAACCATTGGGGCCAAACTGCTGCAGGGCAGGGACTTTTTAAATGCGCCGGGTGATTCTACCTCCATGTTGCTGAATAAAGCCGCCGTGGAAGTAATGCAGTTGAAAGATCCTGTGGGTACGGAAATGCGCTATGGGGCACGGACATATACAGTAGTAGGTGTGACTGATAACGTGGTCATGTCTTCGCCCTATGCACCGGTAATGCCCATGATGGTCATGCTGGATAAACAGCGGGGTGCTTTTTTCATACTGCGGTTAAAGGATGGAGTGAAGCCTCAAACTGCTTTGCCCAAAATTGAAAGCATCTTTAAAAAATATAACCCGGAGGATCCTTTTGATTACAGCTTTGTTGACCAGCAGTTCAATCAAAAATTTGTAACGGAAGAACTGATAGGAAGACTCACCAATATTTTTGCAGGGTTGGCCATTTTTATTTGTTGTCTTGGCCTGTCCGGATTAACCTCCTTCACCATTGAAAAGCGTTTTAAAGAAATTGGTATCCGCAAGGTGTTGGGTGCATCGGTGCAACAACTGCTGTACCTGGTGTCCAAAGAATTTTTGTTCCTGGTATTTATGGCGGCGCTTATCAGCATCCCGGTAACCTGGTGGCTTTTAAACAACTGGCTGCAGAATTATGAATACCGGGTGAATCTGAGCATTTGGTTATTTGTAGGCAGTTGTGCAGGCGTATTGTTATTAACCCTGATGGTGGTGTGGCTGAATTCGTTGAGAGCCGCTTTGGCCAGTCCTGCAAAAAGTTTGCGTACGGAATAGGAGTTTCATTAAATGAGAAGGGAGAAGGAAACGGAATGTAACAAGCCCTGGCTTTCTTTCGTCAAACTCTTTAAATGCCGGTTATGTTCAAAAACTATTTAAAAGTTGCGCTGCGCAATTTGTGGAAGAACAAAGGTTTTTCCGCCATCAATATCCTTGGCTTAGCCACCGGGCTTGCCACTTGTTTATTGATTGTATTGTATGTAGTGGATGAACTAAGCTACGACCGGTATAACAAGAAGGCAGAGAGAATTTACAGGGTGGATGCAGACATCCGCCTCGGTGGTGGCGACCTGCACCTGGCTGTGAGTTCCGACCCGATGGGGGCTACGCTGAAAAAAGATTATCCCCAGGTGGAAGAATACACGCGGGTGTTTGCCTCTTCGGGTTCAAAGCTGATCAAAAAAGGAACGCAGTTCATTGAAGAGCAGGCTGTAGCCCATGTGGATTCTACTTTTTTTAATGTGTTTACACTTCCGGCCATTGAAGGTGATACCAGAACCGCTTTGAATGAACCCAATACCGTTGTGATTACCGAAACCGCCGCCAAAAAATATTTTGGTACTGTGCATGCTTTGGGAAAAATTATTGAAGCCGACAAAACGCCTTATAAAGTAACCGCGGTTATAAAAGATGTTCCCAAGGCTTCTCATTTTCATTTCGACTTTTTGTTTAGCATGGACAATGTAGACTATGGGTGGGGCAATTACACCAGTCATAATTTTCAAACCTATATTGTTTTAAAAGAAGGAACCGACTACAAGGCTTTTCAAAAAAACTTCAAAACGGTCATTGAAAAATACGTGCTGCCCCAGGCCAAGCAATTCATCCAGGTAAGCAGCATGGAGGAATTTGAAAGGGCGGGGAACAAATTGCAATATTCCCTGACGCCGCTGCTCCACATTCATTTGCGTTCCGACAGGTTCCCCGAACTGTCCACCAACGGGAACATACAGTACGTGTATATTTTCAGTGCCGTTGCCTTTTTTGTATTGCTAATCGCCTGCATCAATTTTATGAATTTATCCACGGCTCGTTCGGCCAACCGGGCCAAGGAAGTGGGTATTCGAAAAGTGCTGGGTACAGAGCGGCGAACGCTGATCGCCCAGTTTTTAATTGAGTCCATTGTCACTGTATGTATTGCCTTGCTGTTGGCCATTGGCATTGCCGCACTGGTGCTGCCGCTGTTCAATGACATTGCGGCCAAAACGCTTTCTATAAAAGAGTTGATATGGGGTAAGCTGCTTCCTTTTTTGCTTGTTCTGCCCTTGGCAGTGGGGCTTTTGGCAGGAAGCTATCCCGCCCTGTTTCTTTCCCGGTTCAAACCCATAGCGGTGCTCAAGGGCAGCATCGGCGCCGGGTTTAAGAAAAGCAGTTTGCGCAGTGCGCTGGTGGTTTTTCAGTTTGCCGTTTCCATCATCCTCATCATCGGTACCATCATTGTTTACAGCCAGCTTCGCTACATACAAACCAAAAACCTGGGATTCAATAAGGACCAGGTGTTAATCATCAACGGAACGGCTGCGCTTGGAACCAATGCGGAGTCATTTAAAAACGAAGTGCTGGCCATGCAAGGCGTAAGGTCGGGCACTTACAGCAGTTTTCTTCCTGTGTCCAATTCCTCCCGCAACGACAACACCTTTTCGAACGAGCCGGTCATGGATGCCAAAAATGGGGTGAACATGCAGCGCTGGAGCATCGACTATGATTACATCAAAACAATGGGAATGGAAATCGTAAAGGGACGGTCGTTTTCCAAAGAGTTTGGTAGCGATTCCAGCGCCATGATCATTAACGAAACGACAGCAAAGCTCTTTGGTTTCAAAGACCCGGTGGGGAAGAAGATCTATACGTATGATGAGCACAACAAACCCATCTCCTATGATGTGATTGGCGTGGTGAAAAACTTCAATTTTGAATCGCTGCGTCAGTCTGTTGGGCCTTTGTGCATGGTGCTGGACCGCAGCATAGGGCTGTCTTCTTTTAAGGTTAGTGCCGGCAATATACAGGGGCTGATAAGGCAAATAGAAACCAAGTGGAAGGCCCTGGCTCCGGGCATGCCGTTTAGTTACCGTTTTTTAGATGAATCCTTTGATGAAATGTACCGTGCCGAGCAAAGGGTAGGCCAGATCGCGATAACTTTTGCCGTGCTGGCCATCATTATTGCCTGCCTGGGTTTGTTTGGGCTGGTTACCTATGCCGCTGAGCAACGCATTAAAGAGATCGGCATCCGCAAAGTATTAGGTGCCAGTGTGCAGGGAATTGTGCAACTGCTGTCTAAAGATTTCATCCGGCTGGTGCTGATTGCTTTTATGATTGCGGCGCCGGTTGCCTGGTATTTTATGAATAAGTGGCTGCAGGATTTCAGCTACCGTGTAGGAATGCACTGGTGGATCTTCGTACTAGCCGGAAGCATTGCACTGCTGATTGCTTTGGTCACCATTAGTTTTCAGGCTATTAAAGCTGCTATTGCCAACCCTGTAAAAAGTTTAAGAACCGAATAAACCAAATCTATTTATGCTGCTTCATTACTTCAAAATTGCATGGCGTAACCTTTGGAAGAATAAAGTGTTTTCTGCCATTAATATGTTAGGTCTCACCGTCGGGCTTACCTGTTGTTTGCTGATGACGTTGTATGTAAAACACGAATTGAGCTATGATGACTTTCAGCAAAAGGGCGACCGCATTGCCCGCGTGATCATGGAATACAGTTTCAGCGGGTCGGTTAATAAAGGAAATTATACCAGCACCAAAGTGGCCCCTGCTTTTCAAAGAGCTTTTCCCGAGGTGGAGTCTGCGGTGCGGATGTATCAAGCCCCAAGGGTGGTTGGCTACCAAAACAATTTGTTTAACGAAAAGCGGTTCATATATGCCGATTCCAGCTTTTTTGACCTGTTTTCTTTTAAGTTGATCAAAGGAAATTCGGCAAAGGCGCTGTTTGGTCCTAATGTAGTTGTACTTACCGAATCCGCTGCGCAAAAGTATTTTGGCAAAGAAGATCCTGTGGGCAAAACCATTAAGGTGGGGAGTGGCGGGGTGGATTACCTGGTGACGGGCATCATTCAGGATTGTCCTTCCAATTCACAGATCAAATATGATTTTTTGGCTTCCTTTTCTTCGCTAAATGCCAACCAGGAAGAGACGTACTGGAATGCTAATTACACTACTTATTTTTTGCTGAAGGATAAGGATGCACTGAGCTCTTTGCAAGCTAAAATTCCCGGCTTTATGAAAAAGGAAATGGCCGGGGGATTGAGCGGTACCGATTATGTGACTTTTTGGTTAGAACCGTTTAAGCGCATCCATCTTTACTCGGAATTCGCCGGCTTTGAGCCCAATAACAGCATTACCTATGTGTATATAGTGGGTGCGGTAGCCGTACTGATGCTATTGATTGCCTGTTTCACCTACATTAATTTAAGCACGGCACGGTCCATGGAACGGGCAAAAGAAGTTGGAGTGAGAAAGGTAGCCGGGGCGGAAAGAGGCCAGATCTTTTGGCAGTTTATTTTAGAGTCTTTTATTCTTTCTGTGCTGGCACTTATAATAAGCCTGGGGGCGGTAATGGTTGTTTTGCCGGCCTTTAACCATTTGGCGGACCGGAATCTTAGCGTGGCGGTCTTATTTACTCCTTTCATGATGGCCTTTTATGTGCTGGTGATTGGTTGCATTAGTGTGCTGGCCGGAAGTTATCCGGCGATAGTGTTGTCACGGTTCCAACCGGTAAAGGTGCTGAAAGGCGCATTTAAAAATACGTCGTCGGGGCTTTGGCTGCGCAGATCGTTGATCGTGTTTCAGTTTGTGATATCGGTGTTCCTGATCATAGCCACCTTTATTATTCAAAACCAGCTGCATTTCATTCAAACCAAAAACCTGGGGTATAACCGGGAGCATATTTTGGTACTGCCGCTTGATGGAAAGATGCAGGAAAACATGGCCACCATAAAAACTGAATTCAAGGCCAACTCCGGGGTGCTGCATGTCTCAAGAGCCGTTCATGATCCCACCAATATTTTGGGCGGGTATAATATGCGAAGACCGGACACCGGTGGACCTCCCGGT
>JAEVYV010000342.1 GCA_023392575.1 Bacteroidota bacterium
TCGTAGGTCTTCTCGTCATCCAGCGGAATGTCGTCGATCACAATGTCAACGCCGTGGTTGGCCTTGATCATTTCCAGCGCAATCTTGATGATGGTGAGGGTCTTCAGACCCAAAAAGTCCATCTTGATTACACCGGCGTCTTCGATGATCTTTCCTTCAATTTGTGTCACCAAAAGCTCTGAGTCTTTGGCCGTGCAAACCGGGATAATGTTCATCAGGTTGTCGGGAGCGATGATGATACCGGCAGCGTGAATACCGGTATTCCGTACGGAGCCCTCCAGGCGTTCGGCTTCTTTCAGCACCTGTGCACGAATGTCGTTGCCGGCATAGATAGCGCGGAGCTGCTTCACGTTTTCAATGTCATCATTGCCGTAGCCTTCTTTTTCCTCCAGGCTTTTTTCGCCATCCTTGGCGGTTAAAGGCGCTTTCAACACGCGGCCCAGTTCCGTTCCGGGTTTGTCGGGTACCAGCTTCGCCAAGGCATTGGATTCGGCCAGCGGCAGATCCAGCACACGGGCCACGTCCTTGATCGACATCTTGGCGGCCATCGTACCGTAGGTCACGATCTGCGCCACCTGGTTGCGGCCGTATTTTTCCACCACGTAATCAATCACCTTCTGACGGCCTTCGTCATCGAAGTCCGTATCAATATCCGGCATCGACTTACGGTCCGGGTTCAGGAAACGCTCAAACAGCAGGTCGTACTTGATGGGGTCGATATTGGTAATGCCGATGCAATAAGCCACGGCGCTGCCCGCCGCCGAGCCACGGCCCGGGCCCACAAAGACCCCCAGATCCCGGCCAGCCCGGATAAAATCCGACACAATGAGGAAGTAGCCGGCAAACCCCATGGTTTTGATGGTATGCAATTCAAAATCGAGGCGTTCCTGGGTATTGGCATCAATGCTTCCATAGCGTTGCAGGGCACCTTCAAAGGTGAGGTGCTTCAGGTATTCCCACTGGTTCAGGTTGCTGTCGTTGTGCACCTGAAACTCCTGGGGAATGGGGAAGGCGGGAAGTAAGATGTCTTTTTTCAGGTTCAACACCTCTACACGATCTACGATCATGTTGGTGTTATCAATGGCTTCGGGAATGTCCTTAAACAACCGGGTCATTTCATCCGTACCCTTGAAATAAAACTGGTCGTTAGGAAACTTAAAACGCCGGTTTTTAATGTTGGCATCGTCGTTTACAAAATCATCAAAACCCGGAGTGCTTTGCTTTTCGCCGGTGTTTATGCAGAGCAGAATGTCGTGGGCATTGTAATCATCCTGGTCCACATAGTGGCTGTCGTTGGTGGCGATTACCGGAACATTGTATTTTTTGGCAAATTTTAAAAGGGTTTGGTTAATGACTTCCTGCTCCTTCATGTCGTGTCGCTGCAGTTCAATGAAATAGTCATCGCCAAAAATGTCCAGCCACCACTTAAACTCTTGCTCGGCTTTTTCTTCGCCGTCGTGTAAAATGGTTTGTGGTACATAGGCGCCAATGCAACAGGTGGTAGCGATCAGGCCTTCGTGGTATTGCAGGATCAGTTCCTTGTCAATGCGGGGGTATTTGCTGTACAGGCCCTCCATATAGCCCAGCGAGGTGAGCTTGATAAGGTTTTGGTAGCCGGTTGCGTTTTTGGCCAGCAAAACCTGGTGGTAGCGTTCGTCTCTTTGCTCCTTAGTAAAGGTTTTGCGGTGCCGGTCGGCCACTACATAAAACTCGCAGCCCACAACGGGTTTTACCTTTAGGCTGCCATCATCGTTTTTATGCTTGTACGCTTCGGAAACAAACTCAAAAGCGCCAAACATATTGCCGTGGTCGGTAATGGCCACGGCAGGCATTCCTTCCTTTATAGATTTTTTATATAAGGATGAAATCGGGGCGGCTCCATCCAAAAGGGAGTATTGGGTATGTACGTGTAAATGTGAGAATTTCATATTCTTTACCTCTTTATCGGCTCTAAATCAAGTGGTTCTGAAAGTGTGG
This sequence comes from Bacteroidota bacterium, assembly GCA_023392575.1. Taxonomy (GTDB): domain Bacteria; phylum Bacteroidota; class Bacteroidia; order Chitinophagales; family Chitinophagaceae; genus Flavisolibacter. The sequence goes on from JAEVYV010000342.1 coordinate 1,978, forward strand.
GGACAAAATTAGAAACGAAATTGGCAATAATTCCTAACACTAGGCGTTGATAGTATTCCACATCTGTGGGAAAAAATTTATACTTTCGCTCTTGTCCTTTTACCAAATAAATAGCCTAATGATCAAAACCATCCTCTTCACAGCCACCATCCTGTTCCTTTTAGGAGCTTCTGCCCCTGTGTATGCACAAGGAAAACAAGTTAGTGCAAATAGTTCTAAAAGGGATTTAAAGTTCCTGGATGATATTAGTGTAGAGGTGTCACCCATGCCTACCAACGCCGAGCCAATTGCAGCGCACCGTTCCTCCCGGTCGGAAACCCAGCCTGCCCTTAAAAAAGAGTTGATCGCCGCCCTGGAGGCCGGTATTGAAGTAGCTGATAAACTTCAGTTCAAATATGCCCTGCTTTTGGATGCGGAGGTGGAAAAGCTTCGCAACCTGAACCTGTTAAAAGTTATAGACGATTGGTTTGGCATTCCCTACCGCCTGGGTGGGTCCACCAAAGCCGGGATTGATTGCTCGGCCCTGATGCAGATTTTCTTTACTTCTTTATATGGGGTAGCCTTGCCCCGCACCGCCAAGGAACAATACCAATTCAGCCGGAAGGTTTCCAAAACAGAGCTGAAAGAAGGCGACCTGGTTTTCTTTAACACCAAAAGAGGTGTTTCGCATGTGGGGATGTACCTTCAAAACAACAAATTTGTGCATGCCTCTACTTCCAGCGGCGTGATGGTCAGTGATCTTTTGGAAGACTATTGGGTGAAGCGCTTTATTGGCGCAGGCCGGGTGGATGCCATCGAAGATCAGGAGCCGCTATTTTCCAAGCCTTAATTTTTTCTTTACTGTAGCCAGTACGGGTTGGGCATCGGGTGTAAGCCTGAGCAGGAACATGCCCGTTCCAAAAAGCAATAAAAACAAGCTGCTTCTTAAAACAATCCACAAAAATCCCTGGTAATCGTTCAGCAGCCAAAAACAAATAAAATAGCTGCCCATCCCCAGCAAAAGGGTGTAAAGGCTTTTGAGGGTGAAGGGTTGCATCTTGAATTTCTTCCATAAAAACCAATAACGGATCAGGTTATATATGGTGTAGGAGATCAGGTTGGAAATGGCCGGGCCAATAATGCCCAGGTAGCGGGTAAGCTGCCAGTTAAACACAAACATCAGCACAAAAAGGATCAATCCGCAGATAAATTCAAAGCGCCAAAATATGGAGGTGCCAATAATTTGCGCATTTACCCCCGAGCCCATGTCCACAATCCGGGTCAGGCCCAGGAAAAAAAAGGCCCATTTGGCCGTCAGATAGCTTTCCTGCAGGTGAAAAGTATGGATGCCGTCCTCAAAATTCAACCAGATCAAACAAAACATGGCGGTGGCAAAAATGAGCTGGTTGATGGAGGAGCGGTGGTAAATGGTGTTGATTTTTTGGAAGTTTTTTTCTCTCCATGCCTCTGATAGAGGGCCTACGGAGGCAGAAATTACCGCTCTTTGCGGAGCTTGTATCAGGCTGGTAATGTTTTGGGCCAGCAGGAAAGGCGCCAGGGCGGCCATACCATTTGGCAGAACCGCTGCAATAATGATGGTATCAAAAACACCGGCCAGGTTAAACACAAAGCCGCCGCCCCAAACAAACGAAACCAGCGTGACAATTTTTTTGTAAAACCGCTGGGTCACCTTGCTGATTTCAAAAGTAAAATGCAGCTGTCCCTTTTTATAAAAATAAAAAAGCAGGTAAGCCACAATGGCCAGGTAGGTAAACGAGTAGATGCCAATGAACTGATCGAAACTTTTAATGACCTGCCAGGTAGTCAACACAATCAAGACCGTAACGAAAAAACGGAACAGCACTTCTTTTAAAAAATTGCTGACGACCGCTTTTCTTTGTTGCCAGGCATAGGCTTCCAAAATCATAAACAGGGTATAGCCAAGGCCAAAGGGAAACAGCCAGTAATAGTATTCCAGCAGTTCGGGGGAATTGTTGAATATTTTATCAACCAGAACATCTTTAAAAAGCAGCCCGGCAAGCGAAACAATTAAAAAAGCAAGGACAGGAAACAAAAGCGCCCAGGTTAGCTGGTCGTGTTTGTTTGCGGGTAAATGCGATTTGTTATTAGGAAAGGACTTGGTG
>JAEVYV010000344.1 GCA_023392575.1 Bacteroidota bacterium
TAATATCCTAGAATTTTATCGGCGTCCTCCCCTTTCCGGTTAATGCGCCGGATCAGTTGTACAAAAGCTTCCACAACTTCTTCCTTGCGCAAAATCCCCAGGCGGTGCGCATCTTCCATATCCACAATGCTGTAACAAATATCATCGGCGGCTTCTACCAGGTACACAAAGGGATGGCGTTTGTAAATTAAAGGCGCAGCATTTTCTTCAATCATCCCCAGCTCCTGTGCAATTTTTTGCACTGTTTCTTTTTCGGTTTGAAAAAACCCGTATTTTTTGCGGTGCTTATAACCTTTGTCCACCGCAACCGACTCGCAAGGGTATTTCAAAATGGAAGCAATGGTGGTATAGGTTAAGCCAAAGCCGCCCCGGAAGCGGCCGCGAAAACTGTGTGTCAAAATCCGCACGGCATTGGCATTGCCTTCAAACAAAGTGAGGTCCTGCCACTGTTTTTCCTTGAAAAAAGATTGCAGTTCCTGCCCGTCAATTTTATCCAATGCGTTTTCGATAAAATAAGCCGAAATGGCTTTTTCGCCCGAATGCCCAAAGGCCGGATTGCCAATATCGTGCGCCAAACAGCCCGCTGCTATCACGTTGGCCAGTTCATAACGGTAAAACTCAAACGCATCTTCATTGGTGTTTTTATAGGCTGCGCTGATGCGTTCTCCGATCATCTTGCCCAAGGAACGCCCCACACTGGCCACTTCCAGCGAATGCGTGAGGCGGTTGTGGACAAATGCGGTTCCCGGAAGCGGAAACACCTGGGTTTTGTTCTGAAGCCTTCTGAATGCAGAAGAAAAAATCAATCGGTCAAAATCGCGTTGAAAACCCGAGCGGGGGCCAGCGGGTATTTTATCGGAGCCAACCCGTTTTTCTGTGTAAATAGTTTCAAATTGCATGAACAACAGCTATAAAAGCCGCAAATGTACAGCGGAAAGCCGGATAAGAAGCAACACTCAAAATACAGCAAACAAAGCCGCGGAACAAATAACCCTTCAGGCATTTGTTTAAAGCCGGTACACCACTCCCGGCATCAACCGGCCAAAATTATATTGAAGATTAAAGCTGACGCGGCCCTTTTGGTTGGGGGCTTTCAACTTGGCATAACGGTGGTAATTGTTCACCACCTGCCTTCCGCTTAAATAGCCCAAGCCGGCCCCAACCAATACATCGGTGGCCCAGTGCTTGTTTTCGGTTATCCGGCTCAAGCCAATCAACGAAGCCACACTATAGGCAAAAATGGGCACCCAGGGCTTGTCCTTGTACTCCATGGCAAAGACCGTAGCCGCTGCAAAGGCCACGGTGGCATGGCCCGAAGGAAAGGAGCTTCCCACCCGGTTGCCATTGTACTCCTTGGCCACTTTACTGAAAGGCCCGTGAAAAGTGGCCTTGGCCGCAATACTGTCTGTTCCGTAATAATTGGGCCGTTGCCTTCCGGTCAGGTTCTTTACTAACACCATCACCACGGCACCCGTTATGTACGACTGGGTGGCCAAAAATGTAGTGTTTTTCAGTTTTTCGTTCTTGAACAAAAAACCGTAGGCAGCCAACGAAGCCAGTGTGTACCCTTCGTACAATCCTCCAAAATCGGTTACAAAGCCACTGACATCCCGGATGGTGGCGCTGTTGTTCCGCCACCGGATGGCCTGCCGCTGAATGGGCACATCGGCAAAGGCCAGCGCTCCGGTCATCACCGCAAAAGCACCCACTTTTACCCAGCTTTTTTTGCTGGTGTTGAAAGGCCCGGTCACCTGCTGCTTTAAATTGCTTCCCAGCAAAATAAAATAAGTGGGCACGTCTATTTTGGCATGGGCGTAGGCTTCGGGGCTGATAATGTTTTCCTGCTTAACCGTGTCTGCCTTTTTACTAAGACTATCCAGCTTTTTTAAAAGCGTATCGGGTTTTTGCGCAAAAACCGACAACGACAACAGCATAAAAAAGGAGAAAAAAACATTTGACTTGTGCTTCATAACAACATTCATTAATGAAACCAATGACTTGGGGCCCAATATGCTGAGCAAGATTCAAAAATGCATATTTTATACCAGAGCAAGTCAAAATTTACCGTCAGGCGGTTTCGTTGGCTGGCGCAATTGTTGAAATAGCTTAAGAATTCTCAGCAATAAAATATTTTTTAACCAAAAACATGAGATATGAAAAATGGAATAAAGCGCTTGAATTGGAAAATGCTGGTGATGTTTTTATTCATGTCTGCCCTGCAAACAATTTTGTGGGCACAAGAGTCAGAAAGCACAACAACTTCCACAAAAAAAGTGGACGTTTCCATAGAAAACACGGAAACCTGGTACACATCGCCCTGGATATGGGTGGTGGGCGCCGCCGTCTTCATCCTGCTTTTGGTGGCACTTTTAAGTGGCGGCCGGAGCAGTGGCCGCACGACCGACAGGGTGAGGGTAACCAAAACAGTAGAGCGGGACACCGACGTTTAACCCGGCATCAAATAACAAAGCCATCCGTTTACGCGGATGGCTTTTGGCGTTTTGCGCCGATCAGATATTTTAATGGAGCAACCCGGTTAGGCGATACCAACCGAAGGTTTCCATGAATATTCTGTAGATGTCATGAATACCTCCTTTTTTTTGGTGAGCTATGAAGATACGCCAAAAGCCCAATAAAAACCGGCGGTTTTCGTTATAAAAACAGCTTTATCAGTTTCTTAAGAAAACGCAGCAAAACAAAATCCGCCTTGTACCAACGAATAATAAATAAATTGCGCTGTTTTACTTCAAACCCGAAAGAACACAAACCTGTAGTGCATGAACGAGCAGCTTTTTTTACACACCATTACGGCCAAGGCCAAAGAATTAAGCATTAATCCCCTGCTGCTTTTATCGGGCATTGAAGGCTTGTACACGTTTAAAGACGTGCCGCTAAACACCATTAACTACGATTTTTTGGACAGCCTCATCCTGACCATCTTTGCCTTGCGCATTGGCGACCAGTTCCATACCATTGCCCAGGAAAATTTGATGAGTTCCAACGAAAATATTCGCCAGGCGGCCAGCCACGAATTGTGCGAGTTGGATGCGGACACCATAGCACGGTCGTCCAACACCTATCTGCAATCTTTTGCTTCCGTGCTGGCGGGCAAAAGCATCATCCGTAAATACCACGAAAAAGCCTTGGAAGTAGCGGCACTGGAAATAAAAAAAGCCCTGCTCGCCTACGACTCCAACAGCATCAGTACCATTATGCTGGGGCTTTGCCAGACCGAGCTAAAAGACAGCCTAGATCTGACCCATCTGTTTAACTCCTGATCCCGCTTAAAACAAAACAGGCAACCGCACCGATTGCCTGTTTCCCGTTAATTGACTCCGGCAAGCTGCAGGCTTACCTTTTTCAACGATTTGGAGATGATGGCTTCTTTTTCGGTGATGCTATCGGGTAAAAGAACCACGGAAACGGAAGGATCCAAAAACCAGTTGGCTGCTTTTAGTTTTTCCACATGAATCAGGCCCAAAAGATACTGACGGTCTTCTGTGCTGTGGAATTCGGACACCTGTTCAAAATCCCATTTATTCACTTCCGACCAATCGTTAAAGCTCACAAACACCTTGAGGTAATAGTTATTGGTCAGATGGTATTTTTCGCGACGGTTCAGCTTTTTATACTCGTACTTGTACTCATAACCCAAAGCCGAAATATCGCTGATGACCGCCGAAGAGGTTGGATAACGGCCTGCTCCCTTGCCGTACAAAAACTGTTTATCCGCCAGTTTGCTTTCAATGATCACCCCGTTGTATTCGTTTCGCACATGGAACAACTGGCTTTCCGGTTTTACAAACTGGGGCAATACAAAGGCCGCCACTTTGCCATTGGATAGCTTATACGCCTGTGCGGTTAGCTTCACCTGGTAGCCTTTTTCCTCGGCATATTTTGTATCGGTTGTGTGCAGGCGGGTAATGCCCAGGTGAAGGAGATCTTCGGGCTTTGCAATAATGCCATAAGCATGCGCCAGAAGAATGGTCAGCTTATTGGTAGCATCCAGACCTTCCACATCCAGGGTGGGGTCGCTTTCGGCAAAACCTAATTGCTGAGCATTTTGCAGGGCTTCCTGATACGACAAACCCTCACTGATGATCTTTGTTAAGATATAATTGGTCGACCCATTTACAATACCGCAAATACTTTGCAGCAGGTCGTTGTCGTAATACTCCTCCAGATTGCGGATGATGGGAATGCTGCCGCAAACAGCGGCTTCGTAGAGAAAAGAAACATTGTTCTCCATTTGAAGCTGCAGCAGTTCGGGCAGGTGTTCGGCGATCATTTTTTTATTGGCACTCACCACCGATTTTTTGTTTTTTAAAGCCGTGCTAACGATTGTATAGGCTTCTTTGGCATCGTCTATCAATTCAACAATCAGATCGATTTCGGGGTCATTTAAAATCTCTTCGTACCGGGTGGTAAACAAAGATGCGTCGGCATCTCGTTTCTTCCCCGCATGCTTGATGCACACTTTTTTAATGGAAGCGCTTAACGAGGGGGTTTGCTGCAACACCTTGTAAATGCCTTCTCCCACTACGCCAAATCCAAACAAGCCAATTTGTAAAACCTTATCCTGTTTCATTTTATCTGTTTAATGGTTAACTCAATTTGTTTTTTATCCAGAATTGTTTCGTTGTTTAAAAAAGCCGCAATCAATTCAGCAATTTTCTCAAACTCCAGCAAAAAGCCGTCGTGCCCATAGTGCGAATCGATAATGGCCAACTGCGCCCCCGGTATGTGCCGGGCCAAAAACTCCTGTTCCGCCAGGGGAAAAAGAATGTCGGACTTGATGGTAATGACCAGGGTTTTGGCCTGGATGGACTGCAAGGCCTGCTGTGCCGAGCCCCGGCCCCGGCCCACATCATGCGCATCCATGGATTTGCTTAAAAAATAATAACTGAACGCATTAAAACGTTTGGCCAGTTTCTCTCCCTGATACTGTTGATAGGTTTCTGCCTTAAAAAGCGGCTTCACCGAAGCATCATGAGCACCCTGCTGCGCCAGGTCGTACGTATGGTAATTGCGATACGACAACAAAGCCACCGCCCGGGCCACTTTCATTCCGTTCAGTCCGGCCTCGGGGCTTCGTTCGGTCCAGGTAGGATCGGTATCAATGCAAAATCTTTGGGTAGCATTAAAGGCAATGCCCCAGGGCGAATGTTTGGCATTGGTGGCAATGGGAATGATGTGCTCAAACAACCCGGGCTCTTCCACGGCCCACTCCAAGAGTTGCTGGCCGCCCATGGAGCCACCCAAGCCAACCTTTATTTTTTCTATGCCCAGATAATCTTTTAAATGCCGGTAAGCCCTGATCATATCCCTGGTGGTGAACCACGGAAATTCATGATAAAACGGAGCGGCTGTGGCCGGGTTGAGATCCAGCGGCGACAAACTTCCGTAGCAACTGCCGGGCATGTTTACGCAAACAATAAAAAATGCAGCCGGGTCAAAAAATTTGTTTTCACCTACCAACCCATACCACCACTCCGCCGGATCGCTGTTGGCGGTTAAGGCATGAAAAACCCAAACAATATTGTCTTTGGCTTCGTTCATTTTGCCCATGGTGGTATAGGCCAGGTGAACCTCCGGCAACACTTCGCCCGACTCCAGCAAAAAAGGCTTTTTGTAATGGAAAGCTTTAGTCATTATTGGTAAAGCAAAACGCCAGAATTACCTCCGGCGCTTTGCATGATGTTTGTTTATGAAGTAAGTTGTCTCGAAAAAACCTTTTCAAATGCCTGTTCCAGGTCTGCCTTTATATCTTCTATATGCTCTAGTCCCACACTGATGCGAATCTGGTTGGGCGCCACACCGGCTGCTTCCTGTTCCACAGCACTCAGTTGTTCATGCGTGGTGGAAGCCGGGTGAATGGCAAGGGTTTTGGCATCGCCCACATTGGCCAGATGGCTGATCAATTGCAGGCTGTCTATAAACTGGCTTGCTTTTTCCTTTCCACCCTTCACTCCAAAATTGAGGATGCCGCCATAACCATTCGGCAGGTATTTTTTTGCCTGCTCGTAATAAGGGCTGCTTTTGAGCCCGGGGTATTGCACAAACTCCACCAAAGGGTGCTGCTCCAACCATTCGGCCAGGGCCAGCGTGTTTTCCACGTGGCGCTGCACCCGCAGAGAAAGCGTTTCCAGACCTTGCAACAATAGGAAGGAGTTGAACGGGCTTTGACTGGTGCCAAAATCCCTCAGGCCCTCTACCCTTGCCCGGATGGCAAAGGCAATATTGGGCAGCCCCAGCGGATTCCCTTCTCCAAAAACATCCCAAAACTTCAGTCCGTGATACCCTTCAGAAGGCTCCGTGAACTGGGGAAACTTTCCATTGCCCCAATTGTAGTTTCCGGCGTCCACAATCACACCGCCAATAGAGTTGCCGTGCCCGCCGATCCACTTGGTAGCACTTTGAACAACCACATTAGCGCCCCATTCGATGGGACGGAATAAATAGCCGCCGGCACCAAACGTATTGTCCACGATCAGGGGCAGGTCGTACTCTCTGGCCAGTTGGGCAAATTTTTGAAAATCCGGAATATTTAAGCGGGGGTTGCCAATGGTTTCCAGGTAAATGGCCTTGGTGTTTTTGTCAATCAACGGAACAAAGCTCTCCACGTCATCGCCATTTCCAAAGCGAACGTCGATGCCTAAACGCTTAAAAGCCACTTTAAATTGGTTGTAGGTTCCACCGTAAAGGAAGGGTGTGGAAACAAAGTTGTCTCCGGCCTGAAGAATGTTATTCAAGGCCAGAAACTGCGCAGCCTGCCCCGAACTGGTGGCCAGGGCAGCCACGCCACCTTCCAGTGCTGCAATGCGTTTTTCAAATACATCTGTGGTGGGGTTCATGATGCGGGTATAGAT
>JAEVYV010000069.1 GCA_023392575.1 Bacteroidota bacterium
AACCTACCCCATGCAGGCGCCGTTTATGGTGCTGGCCACACAAAACCCCATCGAGCAGGAAGGAACTTACCGGTTGCCCGAAGCGCAGCTGGATCGGTTTTTATTCAAGATCGTAGTGCCTTATCCAAGCGAGGCCGAAGAGTTTGAAATACTAAACCAGTTTCACCAAATGGGCAATACCAATGTGCTGGCGTCCATAGAGGCGGTGCTGAAGCCCGATCAAATTGCCGCCATTCGCAGACAGGTAAAAACCGTTGTCATAGAAGAAAAGCTGATGCAGTTTGTTGCCAAATTTGTCCATCATACCCGAAACCACAAATCCATTTACCTGGGCGCTTCGCCCAGGGCTTCGCTGGCCATCATGAATGCGTCGAAAGCCATGGCCGCAACCAACGGCAGGGACTTTGTCACCCCGGAAGACATACTGGATGTGATCCCCCCTGTGCTTCGCCACCGCATTATACTGGCGCCGGATAAAGAAATGGAAGGAGTAACCGAAGACGCCGTGCTGAAACAGATCATTCAAACCATGGATATTCCCAGATAATGTTTCAAAGACTAATCGCATATTGGGACCGTACCAGCTTTTACCTGAACCGGGTTGTGTACTATTCGGGGTTTGCCGCTGTGGTGCTGTTTGTTTTAAGCTATTTTGTTCCCGTGCTTTTTCACCTGGCCGTCCTGGTGCTGGTGCTGCTGACCATGGCTGTATTGGTTGAAGCGCTGCTGTTGTACCGAAAGAAAAACGGCCTGCAGGCCCAACGGTTTTTGAATGCACGGCTGAGTAACGGCGATGAAAACAAAGTGCTGATCGAACTTCAAAACCATTATGAATTCAAAGCCCGGTGCATGGTCATCGACGAACTGCCGTTTCAGTTTCAGGAGCGCAACTGGCGCCGGGAAGCGGTGATGGATCCGTTTCAAAAAACGACCATTGAGTATTTTTTACAACCCCGGGAACGGGGGAGTTATCATTTTGGAAACATCAATGTATACGTACAAGGGCCACTTAACCTGGTGCGGCGCCGCTTTATTTTTCCTGCGGAAAAAACCGTAAAAGTATATCCTTCTTATATCCAGATGCGCCGTTTCAGCCTGATGGCAGTTGCCAACCACCTGCAACAAACCGGGGTAAAACGCATGCGCAAACTGGGGCACAGCTTGGAATTTGAACAGATAAAGGAATATGTTCGGGGCGATGACTACCGCACCATCAATTGGAAAGCCACGGCCCGCCACGGAGACCTTATGGTGAACAACTACACCGACGAACGCAGCCAGCAGGTCTATTGCCTAGTGAATAAGGGCCGGGTGATGAAAATGCCTTTTGACGGAATGTCGTTGCTGGATTATGCCATTAACGCCTCGCTGGTTATTTCCAACGTGGCCCTGCAAAAGCAGGACAAGGCCGGCCTGATCACCTTTTCGCAAAACCTGGATGCCTTTTTACCTGCCGATAAAAAGCCCACCCAAATCAACCTGATACTGGAGACCTTGTACAAGCAACAAACCAATTTTTTGGAGCCCGATTTTGAAAAGCTTTTTTCCGCAGTACGCAACCGAATTTCGCACCGTAGCCTGCTGGTGCTGTTTACCAATTTTGAGTCCATTGAAAGTTTGAAAAGAGAGTTGCCTTTTTTAAAACGGCTGGCCCATTACCATTTGCTGATGGTGGTTTTTTTTGAAAACACCGAGCTAAAAACCCTTGCCGAGGCAAAAGCCCTGACCACAGAAGACATTTACATCAAAACCATTGCCGACAAATACCGCCACGAGAAAAAACTGATCGCCAGGGAACTTCAGGCCCAGGGGATCATTTCCGTACTGACCACGCCCCAGCAGCTCACCATCAACACGCTGAACAAATACCTGGAGCTAAAGAACCGTCAAAGTATTTAAACACATTGCCGGCAAGCAGCCAGGCTGTTCAAACGCTTTTCTTTGCAACTTGTTAAGTTGTGAAGCGCCAATCTAATCATATCAACTTCTCCCTACATTTGCGCTCCATGCAAGATCCGCATAACATATACACGGAAGGACAGGTGCTGTTGATCAACAAGCCGTTAAAATGGACCTCCTTTGATGCCGTTCGCAAGATCCGCTACCTGACCAAAACAAAAAAAGTGGGTCATGCCGGCACTTTGGATCCCCTGGCTACCGGCCTGCTCATTGTTTGTACCGGAAAGTTTACCAAAAAGATCAACGAATACATGGCGCAGGAAAAAGAGTACACCGGCACCATTACTCTGGGCGCCACCACGCCAACCTATGACCTGGAAAGCGAACCGCAGGATTTCAAAGCATTTGAACAGATTGGTTCGGGAAAGCTGGAAGAGGCCGCACGATCGTTTACGGGGCTTATTTACCAGGTGCCGCCAGCCCATTCGGCCATCAAAAAAGAAGGCAAAAGGGTGTACGAACTGGCCCGGCAGGGAGTGGAAGTAAAACTCGACCCCAGACCGGTAACCATTTCTGTTTTTGAAATCGTTCGGGTAGAATTGCCTGTGGTGCATTTTAGGGTGGTGTGCTCCACCGGTACCTACATCCGGAGCCTGGCCAACGATTTTGGAGCACAACTGGGTTGTGGCGGCTACCTCAGTAGCCTGTGCCGCACAAGGATCGGAAATTTTCTTTTGCAGGATGCCCTGAGTATGGAAGAATTGGAAGCAAGGATTAAGGCCGACAAGGAAAAACCATAACCCGCTAGGGCTTTCAACCAGCTTTGAATAAAGACTTAGAAGGGATAGTCGATACCCAGCTGAAATTGTCCGTTCAGCAATTTCCATTTGTAAAACCACTGGTTTTGTTCGCTGGCATTGTAAAAGTCTGGCGTGGGATTTTTGACTTTATACGCATATTCAAACCGCAACTTTAAGAATCCAAAATCCACACGCAGCCCGGTGCCGGCGCCAATGGCAATATCCTTCCACAATTTAGTGAAGCGAAACTCCCCGTCCGGAAAGTCGTTGTTCTTGCGCAAAAACCACACGTTCCCCACATCGGTAAACAAAGCGCCGTTCAGGATTACCCCGCTGATATCGGCAATATAAAAACGGTACTCGGCATTGGCTTCCAACCGCATGTCGCCAAACCGGTCGGGAGCATCAGTCTGCGAAAAAGACTTCAGGGAAGAGCCCGGTCCTAAGCGGCGAATGCCCCAGGCCCTCATGCTGTTCGGCCCACCGGCAAAATACTGGCGGAAGAAGGGCAGGTACATGTTGATGGAATCCAGCGAGGAGGTGGGAATGCTGTAACCAACCCCGCCAAACAGCCGCCAGGCAAATGCAGAACGCCGGATCTTATGCGTCTGGCGGAATTCAACATCCAGTTTGGCAAAGCGGTACAAATTGCTATCCAGGAATTTTGACGGAATGAGGCTTGCTGCCAACCCCGAAACTTCGCCGCCAAAAGACAAAAGATTGGTGACATTTTTTCTGCCGCCAGCAATGGTGTAATTAGCCTGGGTAGACAAGATCAGGCCCTTGTTGAAAATATACCGGTATGATTTATTTTTTTCGATAAGCTTGTTCAAACTGTCTTGCCGGGACAAATAATAGTATTCAACATTGGGAAACCGGATGGCCAATAATTTGTTAGCCCAGTTCTTTTCATACCCCCAGGATACGTTAATCGATTGCACCGTATAATATTGCTTCCGGTCGGTATAGGCAAGGTTCAGCCCAAAGACCGTCCGTACCAGGTCCCGGCTGTGCCGGAACAGGGGTAGGCCCTTGGGCACCCGGCGGGGAAATTGTATGGTATGACTTAAGGAATATTGCTGCGTTTGTATGGTGCTTTGATTGGAGGTTCCGTTCAACTCAATGCCGTAACGAAGATTGGTCATAGCCAGGTTGGCCGCCCGGGCAAAATTCCGGTTTTGCAAGCCCAGGTTAATGCCAATGCCCAACAGGTTACCGATGACCAGGGGCGTTTGGTTACGGCTGCCTTCCAGGTTGGCGCTGAACTGGTATTTTTTAGCCGGGGTTAGCTTGATCTCAAAATCAACCGTGTCCTGTCCCGGCCTGGGATAGGGGGTAATGGTGGCCAGCCGCCAGGCTGTTATGGAGTTGAATTTGTTTTGCGTTCTTAAATAATTGCTTTGCCGGTAGAGTTCGCCTCTCTTTAAATAAATATAATCCACCAGCTTTCTGGGCTTGAATAAAAGAGGATAGGAAATGAATTCGTACTGCCGGACCGTATCGATGGTAGGATAATAAAAGGCGGTATCGGCGCTGAAATCCGGATACACCCGCACATTGCCAACATAATACCGGATCAAACGGGCCGTGTCCTGGTTGGTGCGCAGCCGGAACTCAACATCTGCGGTTGGGTTGGCTCTTCTTTGCCGCAACCGCTCCAACTGCTGCGCCTGCTCAATCGGATCGAGGGTAGGGCGAAGCAAAGCCAGACCTACCGTATCCCACAGCACCAGCATTTCCTCACTGGTGAACTTCAAAAAACCATTATTGCGGTAAATATCCGAAAGGCGGTTGATCTCCTGCGCCAGGGCCGACGTGGAAAAAGGATCGCCTTTTTTGACAAAGGTTTCTTTCAGGGAATTAAGCGTCAGTTGCTGCAGGGTATCC
>JAEVYV010000154.1 GCA_023392575.1 Bacteroidota bacterium
ACGGAATGGTGTTCAACACGTCTGTGTTACGAAAAGTGCAGCTTTATCCGGTGCAGGCCGGGCGGTTGAGCATTGACGAAATGTATGTGCAAAACGAAATCGAATTTGAAGACAGCACCACCCATAACAGAACCAAGGTTGAAAAAGAGATCATCACCACTCCAATCGACATCACTGTAAGACCATTGCCAGTAAAAAAGCCGGAAGATTTTACAGGCGCGGTGGGCAGTTTTGTGCTGGAGGCACATTTGAAGAATGAAGAAATCCCCATGAATGCCCAGGGGAAATTGCTGGTGACCATTAGGGGCAAGGGAAATTTTATTCAGTTTGGCCGGCCGCTGGTGCAATGGCCCAAAGGCATTGAACCTTTCGAGCCCACCACTGTGGATAAGCTAAACAAAAATACCACCCCCGTGGAAGGCAGCCGCACCTACGAATTTGGGTTTGCCGCAGATTCGGCTGGCCGCTTTTTGTTGCCGACTGTTTCCTTTTCCTATTTTGATGCCACGGAGGGGGTGTTCAAACAACTAACCACGGGCAGCCTGCCACTCAGCGTGACGGAAAGCAGGAAGAGGTCCGTTGCCGACACAATCAAACAATCCACCTCGGCTCCCTTTTTATGGATTGGGCTTTTGCTGTTGGCCTTGGGCGGCGGTGTGGTGGTTTTCTACAAAACCAAAAAAACAAAACCGCGGCCGCAGCCGGTCACCCGGTCGGCAGCAAAGACCAGCCAGACGCAGAAAGTTGATTTTTCGAACCTGCAGCAACTCGGCGAAAAAGAGGCTTGCCTGGAAATACAAAGAGTGCTTTCTGCTTTTTTAAAAGACAAGGCTGGCTTTCTTTCGCCGCAGCAAACACAAGAAGCGCAGTCTGTTTTGCGGGAATGCGAGTTGGTGATCTACTCGCATGCCGAAGGTAAAAAGCAAGAAGTGATATACAGAACAATGCGCCTGCTGCAGGCCTAAATACATGCCAGAGCGGCTTGCATCTTTACTCTGCATACTTGTATCCCACTCCTCGTACCGAATGAAAGTGTTTGGGATTGCGGCTGTCTTCTTCAAAATACTTGCGGAAGTTCAAAATAAAATTGTCAATGGTGCGGGTGGTGGGATAAACATTATATCCCCAAACCGATTGCAGGATTTTTTCCCTGGGCACGACTTCGTTTTTGTGTTCGATCAGCAGTTTTAAAAGCATGGCCTCCTTCTTGCTCAACTGCAGTTTTTCGCCCTTGGCTGTAAGAGCCTCCTGTGCCTTAAAGTCAATGGTGTGCCCGCCAAAGCTGTAGGTGTCTCCCACCGTTGATTTTTCCTGAAGCTGTTTGTTTTTCCGGATCAGCTTTTGTACCCGCAACAGGAGTTCTTCCAAGTTAAAGGGTTTGGTCAAATAATCGTCGGCGCCTTTTTTCAATCCCGTTACCCGGTCTTCGCTGCTGCCTTTGGCACTGAGGATCAAAATAGGCACTTCTGTGTTTGTCAGCCGGATGTTTTGGGTTACATCAAAGCCATCAATCTCAGGTATCATTACATCCATAATGATCAGGTCGAAATATTCGTTCTGCACGGCCTTCATGGCGTGGATGCCGTCATAGGCCGAGGTGATCTCGTAGCCTTCCAGCTCCAAATTCATTTTCAGCGCTTCGTGCAAATTTTCTTCGTCTTCAACCAGTAATATGGAGGGTTTTGAATTGATCATTCTTGTTGATTAGGCCGGTAATTGAACTGTAAATTTACTGCCTTGGGGTTTATTGTCCCTTAGCTGAATGGTACCGTTGTGGTCCGCGGCGATTTTCTTGCACAAATATAAACCCAGTCCGGTTCCTTGGGTTTTTCGGGTTTGTTCGCTGCCGATGCGATAGAATTTTTGAAATACTCTTTTCTTTTCTGCATCCGGAATGCCTTCGCCCTCATCGCTTACTTCCAGGCTGATGGTGTTGTTGCTTTGGACGAGGTTTAGGGCAATGGGTTTTTCCCTGGGTGAGTATTTGTTGGCATTTTCCAGCAGGTTGCTTATCAGCAGTTTCAAAAGGAGCGGGTCGCCAACAATTTCCACTTCCTGCTGGATGTTTGTTTGCAATTTGCGGTCGGGGTAGCGGTTGGCAAACTGCTGGACAATCGCTGTGGTCAAATCCGAGAGGTTGATGTCTTCTTTGGAAACCTTGTAGGAATTGCCGTCCAACTGGGAGGAGATCAAAATATTGTTGATCAGGGTGTCCAGGCGCAGGGTTTCCTGAAGCGTCATGTTCAGCAGCTTGGTTTCTTTTGCTTCGTCCAAATCGTATTTTAACAGGGTTTCCAGGTTGAGCCGCGAAACGGAGATGGGGGTTTTGAGTTCGTGGGTCACCGCCATGACAAAGTTTTGTTGCTGGCGCTGCAGTTTGAACTGGCGGCGCACCGAACGATAGATGTAGGCGGCGCCCACCAAAATCAACAATAAAAAAGTGATTCCCTCGCCAAGGTATTTGGAGTAGTTGCGCCTTCGTTCGTCTTCTATTTTATGAAGCTCTTGCTGATAAAAAGCCGTATCCCTGGGTTGCAAGGAAACGAGGTGGGCTTTTTGCAGCGCATAAATTTCTTCGCTTTGATGAAACAAAGAAAGGGCCCACCAAAGCAGGGCTGCAATGATGTACACCAACAACACCCAATAAACAACGGTGGTCAGCTGAAGCTTTCGTTTGTTGGAGCCAGCCATTTTATTCGGGTTTTTTTTCCAGCCTGAGGCCCACATCCATTACGTGCTGCAACGGATCTTCCCTCATGATTTGTTCCAGGGTAAAGGTATACGCCCCCGGTTTTTTAAAATACAGTTTTTGGTTTTGTGGTGTAATGGCAATGCGGTGTTCGTAAATGTCATCCATTCCACTGCCCAGCCATCCTTTTTCTTTGGAAGCCAGCGGTAGTTCGTACTGAACCTTCTGAACACTGTCCCCCGGCGCCTGCGTATACAGGTTCACCCAAATATTGTTGTAGTTGTATCGGTCGTTATGCCGCAGGATGATGTAAATCTGATAGGGGGCGGTGGTGTCGGTTATGCTGAAGGTAAACTGCGGCTTGAAACTACTGCTCCATGCGTGCCGGGGAACCGGTACTGTTTTTTCATACAGGTCGATGGTATTGCAGGCCGAAAGAAAAAACAAGCAAGAAGCAAAGCCCAAAAAAGAAGAAAGCCGGTTCTGTTTTTTTAATAACATGCTGCAAATCTAAATTCAGTTTTTAATACGGATGCATACTTGCTTTTTCGGGCGGCCTGTACCTATAAAACATTCAACACCTGCTCCTTGGCTTTTTCCAGCTCATCTTTCATCAGCACCACGCATTTTTGAATGGTGGCGTCGTAGGCCTTGGCGCCGGTGGTGTTTATTTCCCGGCCAATTTCCTGTAAAATAAAAGAAAGCTTTTTGCCTTTGAACTCCTCTGCTTCGTGCAGCACCGATACAAAATAAGCACAATGGTTTTTCAGCCGTACCTGTTCTTCGCTGATGTCGATCTTTTCTATGTAGTAGATAAGTTCCTGCTCCAGCCGGTTGGTATCGTAGTTGTCTTTGCCGACATGGTCCTCCAGCAGTCGGGTGATGCCGTCTTTTATTTTTTGCTGGCGCAGCGGCTCTAATCTTTCCACCTCTTCCTGTTGTTTTAAAATGTTGTCGATGCGCAGCTGCAAATCTTTTTGCAAAACCTTTCCCTCTTCTATGCGGTGGTAGTTCAGGTCATCAATGGCTGCTTGCACTACCTGGGCAAACTGCTCCCACTCTTCCTCGGTCAGGGTTTCGCTGGTGGGGGTAATGACTTCGGGCAGTTTGATCAGGGTTGATAAAATGCCTTCGGTATCTAACCCCAGATCTTTTGACAGCGCTTCCAGTGGTTTATAATAAGCCTTGGCCAGATCGGTGTTGATGGTCACGGGTTTGGCATTCCCGGTTTCTTTTAAATTGATGGAGCAGTCCACCGTACCGCGGCCCAGCTTTTCCGAAAGAATCTTGCGGATGTCGAATTCAAAGGGTTTTAAAAAGGCCGGCATCTTTAGTTGCAGGTCAAATTGTTTTCCATTGAGCGACTTAATGTCCACTAAAAAAGTTTTATCCCCCACAGCTTGCTCTGCTCTTCCAAAACCGGTCATTGATTTTAACATGCATGAATGTTTTAAACAAAGAAGTAAAGTTATTTTAATTGAAAATACGCATCAATTCTATCTTGTAACGGCCGCAAACAAAAAGCCCCGCGGTTGGCGGGGCTAATATGTAGATGGGTTAGTAAGTACGGGAAATAAAATTCCCGACACAATATTAAAAAGATTTTTTTCTAACTAAAAAATTTTAGTGTGAAAATTATTCACATTTTTTTGATCTGCTTGTGAATTGCAGTGCCTTGTTGCAGCCCAATTTCTCAACCTCTTTTCACTGAACCAACATCAAAAATGAGTGCACATTAAAGTTCGACTCATCATCGTTCCTGTCAAATGCAGTGTTCATCACTACTTCACACTGCGATGTATGAGTGCTCCGGCAAAACATTGCTCTTCACCCCGGCATCTTTAATCTTGGTTCCTATTTCTGAATCGCATTTACCTTTGAAAAAAATTTTTCCATGCGTTTTGAAAAGCCTGTCCCTGTTATTGATATTGCCCGGTTAATTGGTGCGGAAATTATCGGCGCCAAAGACGGTCTTGCTTCGGGAATCAATGAGATTCATAAAGTGGAGGAAGGCGACCTGGTGTTTGTTGATCATCCCAAGTATTACGAGAAGTGCATTAACTCAGCAGCTTCCTATATCATCATCAACCAAAAAACAGAGTTCCCTGCGCATAAATCTTTGTTGCTGGTGGAAGAACCGTTTGAGGCGTATTTGAAGATCGTTGCGCATTTCCGTCCTTTTCAGGCTATTGCAAAACCGATTTCCGATTCGGCCCTCATCGGAAAGGACACCGTGATCATGCACGGTGCTGTCATTGGCAATCATGTTTCCATTGGCAGCAATTGCATCATTCATCCCAACGTGGTGATCATGGACCATTGTGTTGTTGGCAACAACGTGATCATTCAGGCCGGAACCGTCATTGGCAGCGACGCGTTTTATTACAACAAAAAAACCAACCGCCAGATGCACTACAAAAAAATGCTCAGCGGCGGCAGGGTGGTGATCGAAGACTTTGTAGAAATTGGCGCCGGTTGCACCATAGACCGGGGGGTAAGCGCCGATACCGTGATTGGCCAGGGAACCAAAATGGATAACCTGGTGCATATTGGACACGACACCGTAGTGGGAAAAAATTGTTTGCTGGCAGCGCAGGTGGGCATAGCCGGAGCCACGACCATTGAAGACGAGGTGATCCTTTGGGGGCAAGTAGGCGTCAGCAAAACCCTGACCATTGGCAAAGGGGCAGAAGTGCTGGCGCAGTCGGGGGTGCCATCGAGTTTGAAGGGCGGCAGAAAATATTTTGGCTATCCTGCCGAAGATGCAATGGAGAAAAAAAAGGAGTTGGTCTGGATCAAACGCATTCCCAAACTGTGGGAAAAAGTGATGGGAAAGTAAGTGAAGGCGATGGCTGCATTGGTGTATTTTCGTTAGCGATCTTGTCCGTCGTCTGTTAGGTTTGATGCATTGAGTAAACCTTGTCTACGGCATTCAATCTCTTATCCTGGTAACTTTTAAAACGCTCAAAGGAATTTTGTCGCCAGGTATTGAAGAAGGGTTTGTCTTTACAAAGCGTTAGCTGATGCACCGTGAAATCACGGTGAAGACATACCGTGATTTCACGGTTTTTTTTGGTTAGACACGGAATTTTAAACAAATCGGACTCCGTGTGCCCAAGCGGCGTATCATTTTTCCCCGGCGCACCTTATATTGGTGCCTGTTTCACCAAAACCAGCTTTTATGCCATCCTCTAATGCTCCCACCTGGGTACAAATCAAAAAAAGTGTACTTAACTACCAAGCTTATTTAAGACGCTTGGACGTCAACCCCGAATTGAAACGAAAAGCTTTTTTACTGGATAAAGAAACCATCGACAAGTTGTTTGAACTTGGCTCGGGACGAAAGGCAATTCGCTTGTATGTGGGCTCGGAGCCGGACGGTACAGGCCTGCGTTTATTCCCCGTGGCCTGTCAGGAGAAAACCGATGCATCCGGCAGAAAATATTATGAGGACATAAACATTCCCAAAAAACTGCCTTCTGATGGGGAGAAAGGTCTGATGTCGGCTACCGACGCTGCCGGTGCGCTGGCGGAGGAAGAGCCTTTACCCAATCCGTATGAAACAAGGCCTTGCCCCACGGAGTGCGGCTCGACTAATTTTTTAAACCCCTGATTGTAATTGATGCTTGAATTTTTCTGGTCGTATTCCGACACGGTGATGCCCCTGATCCCCATTGCCGGCCTGGTAAGAGTGAAACACCTGCACAGACAAGACCGGCTGCTGCTTGGGTATTATATTTTTTGTTTCGCTTTGTTTGCAACCACCAATTACATGGCCGATCGGCGGATCAACAATATGTTTCTCTACCACATTTTTTCACTGGTGGAATTAATGTTGGTATTTCGGTACGCCGCTCATCTTTTTAACAGTACCCGGGTGCATTCCGTTCTTTCGGCGACGCTGATTTTA
Source organism: Bacteroidota bacterium (assembly GCA_023392575.1). GTDB lineage: Bacteria > Bacteroidota > Bacteroidia > Chitinophagales > Chitinophagaceae > Flavisolibacter. Next base: position 6,600 of record JAEVYV010000154.1, read on the forward strand.
TACGCCATCTATTGGGTTATTAATATTTGGGTATGGGAACCTTTAACACAGTTCAACTCCAATTCCGCCAGCATTGCCAACCTGCTCATTCTTATTGTGTGTGGTTTGTTCTTTTTATCGCTTAGTGCCAAAAAGGAGCTGCTTTATTTTCAACGACTGCCACAGTTTTGGGTGGGCACCGCTTTTCTTTTTTACTGCGCCTGCAGCATTCCGGTTTTGCTGGCCTATAAATATTGGGACATCTTTTACGATTTCGACATCAGCGATGCCTGGCACATACAGGTGGTGGCCAATTTCATTAAATTCGTGCTCTTATCTTATGCATCTTTATGTTCCTACAGGTATCAGGGTGGTTCGTAGTTATCGGGTCGGCTACATTGCTTGTTTTGCTCATGTTCTTTTTTCTGTTGTTTTTGCAGAACAGTCGGCGGAAGTTTCAGTATGAACAGGAGCTGCAATTGATCCAGACCCGGTTTGAAAAAACGCTGCTGGAAACCCAGCTGGAAATTCAGGAGCAAACCTTTACCCAAATCAGCCAGGAAATACACGACAATATCGGGCAGGTATTGAGTCTGGTGCGGTTGAACGTAAACCGCTTGTCCATTGCCGTGAACGAGGAAAAAATAACCGAAACCGACCGGCTGCTGGGCCAGGCCATAACAGATCTGCGCCAGTTGAGCCACAATCTTAATTCCGACTACCTGCAGCGGGCCGGGCTCACAGAGGCCCTGGGGCAGTTGCTCAGCAACCTGGAACGGACCGGCAAATTCACCACCCGGTTCTCGTGCTACGCCGATACAATACACTTGAAAAATGACGCCACCATCATTTTGTACCGCATTGTGCAGGAAGCAATCAACAACATCATCAAGCATGCCGATGCCAGCCAGGTGTCCATTTCCATTGAAGAAGACAACGGCATGCTTTGTATTGTTGTTTCGGATAACGGCAAGGGCTTTGATACTTCCGCAGTAAAAGGCGGCATTGGTTTGAAAAACATCTTAAGCCGGGCGCAAATGATTGGAGCTACCGTGGAAATGAAAAGCGAACCCAATGCCGGCACATCGGTGATCATCACGGCAAAAAACAATACCGCTTAGCGAAGGCAGTCCAAAAGCCCCGGGTGCAAAGCATGGGGCAACTGTTCTTATTTTTGCGCAAACCAACGTTAAAAGAACTTACCAAACAAAGCGTTCTTTATGAGAACAACTATTGCTTTAGCCGACGATCATGTGCTGCTGCGCAAGGGCCTGGCCAGCCTGCTGGAAGACCTCGAGTTTGAAGTGCTCTTTGAGGCCGACAACGGACGGGAATTCATAGAGAAGCTGCGCACCCACAAACACCCCCAGGTGGTGCTGATGGACATCAACATGCCCGAAATGGATGGCTACGATACCACGCTGTGGTTAAAGAAAAACCAGCCGGATATTAAAGTGTTGGCCCTTTCTATGTTCAACGACGAAAACGCCATCATCCGGATGCTCAAGAGCGGGGCCAAAGGCTATCTGCTCAAAGACAGCAGCCCCTCGGAGCTGAAAGCCGCCATCCAATCCCTGGTCGCCAAGGGGTTTTATTATTCCGAACTGGTCACAGGCACCCTCATTCACACCATCAACCACATAGATGACCCGGAGAATGCCGCGGTAAAAGAAATGCTGGGCCTAAACGAACGGGAGCTGGAGTTTTTAAAGCTTATCTGCACCGAACTGACGTTTAAAGAAATCGCAGAGAAAATGAATGTCAGCCCCCGCACCGTGGATGGTTACCGGGATGTTTTGCTGGAAAAGCTGCAGTGCAAAACCCGCATTGGGCTGGTGATTTTCGCCATAAAGAACGGAATTGTGGTGGTCTAACCCCGGTGGTTTATGAACAAATTGTATCCCAGGAGGTTGCCTTTTTAAACCTGCTGGCTGCCCCACCGAAGTTTAACGCATTCCCCTTTTTTGCGGCCCGCCAGAAACTACAAACTAATATTACCTTTGCCGGCATGGAACGCAAGCAGGAAGTACTACAGGACGTAGTTATCAAATTTGCCGGGGACAGTGGCGATGGTATGCAGTTGACCGGCACCCAATTTACCAACAATACCGCTTTGTTGGGATCCGACCTTTCTACCTTTCCCGATTTCCCGGCCGAAATCAGGGCCCCGCAGGGCACGCTGCCGGGAGTGAGTGGTTACCAATTACGTTTTTCAAGCGACAGCATCTATACACCCGGCGACACGCTGGATGTGCTGGTGGCCATGAATGCCGCCGCCCTCAAAACCAATTTAAAAAGCCTGAAGAAAGGCGGCAAAATCATTGTCAACACCGATGGTTTTGATGCCAAGAACCTAAGGCTGGCCAACTACCCCGAAGGGGTGAATCCCATTAAAGACGATTCGCTGCAGGGTTACGAGGTGATTGAAATGGACATTACCAAAATGACCCGTGAGGCGCTGAAGGATTTTCAGATGGGCACCAAGGAAAAAGACCGGGCAAAGAATATGTTCGTGCTGGGCTTTTTGTACTGGATGTATGGCCGGGACATGAAGAGCACCGAAAAATTTCTGGAAGACAAGTTTGCCAAAAAACCCGAAATCCTGGAAAGCAACCTGAAAGCCTTACGAGCCGGGTATAATTACGGCGATACGACAGAAACCTTTACCACCCAATACAAGGTTGAAAAAGCAAAGATCGAGGCCGGTACCTACCGGAGCATCATGGGCAACCAGGCCCTGGCCTATGGGCTGATTGCGGCTTCTGTAAAAAGCGGCCTTACGCTTTTTTTGGGCACCTACCCCATTACCCCGGCTTCCGATATTTTGCACGAATTGAGCCGGCATAAAAATTTTGGGATCAAGACCTTTCAGGCCGAAGACGAAATTGCCGGAATCACGGCGGCCATTGGCGCCAGCTACGGCGGCCATTTGGGGATCACGTCCACCTCCGGACCGGGCATGGCCTTAAAATCAGAGGCCATGGGGCTGGCGGTGATGCTGGAAATTCCCTTACTGATTGTGGACGTGCAGCGGGGTGGCCCCTCCACGGGCCTGCCCACCAAAACCGAGCAAAGCGATTTGCTGCAGGCTTACTACGGAAGAAACGGGGAGTGCCCCATGCCGGTCGTTTCGGCGTCTACGCCCAGCGATTGCTTTGACGCCGTGTATGAAGCCGCCCGCATTTCGGTGGAGCACATGACGCCGGTGATCTTTTTAAGTGATGGTTACATTGCCAACGGTGCCGAGCCCTGGAAGTTTCCGGCCACCGAAGACCTGCCGCCGATCCACGTAACCTTCAAAACCGAACTGGGGCACGGCGAGACCAAATTTCAACCCTACCAGCGCAACGAAAACCTGGTGCGTCCCTGGGCCCTGCCCGGCACACCGGGACTGGAGCACCGCATCGGTGGACTGGAAAAAGAAAACATCAGCGGCAATGTAAGCTATGATCCGGAAAACCACCAGCTGATGGTAAAAATCCGGCAGGAAAAAGTTGATAAAATTGCGCTGAATATACCCGATCAACAACTGGACAACGGTCCGGAAAAAGGCGACGTGCTGGTACTGGGCTGGGGATCTACCTACGGCGTGATTAAAACCGCCGTGGAGGAATTGTTGAAAGACGGCCACAGTGTGGCGCATGCCCATTTACGCTACCTGCGTCCCTTCCCCAAAAATCTGGGAGCTCTTTTGGCGAATTACAAAACCGTGTTGGTGCCTGAGATCAACAACGGCCAGCTGATTAAAATCATCCGGGATCAATTTCTGATCGACGCCAAGGGGTACAATAAAATCATGGGCGTTCCTATTACCAGGCAGGAACTGGTAGAGGCCATTAAAAAACATCTTACCGTCGTTGCCTGACAAAGAGTATCGGCCAAACAATGCACAAAACACCCGGCACTACGGGTGTTTTTATTTGGATGCTGCTTCTACCCGGTTGCTAATAATCAATCACCGTAGTGGTTGTTGAATCGGTGGCGCTGCTGGCTTCCGAGGTTATGGCGGCAATGGCAAAGGCAATGACGGCAACGATCAGCCCCCACATAAAAATGGTATAAGCAATGCGCAGGTACTTGTATTTTTTTGCCAGCACTACGCCCAGGTAATAAATATCCATCATCATGGTGTTGTACAAGTACTCCTTGTCCTTGATCATCTGGTTCATGCCCCATTGGTAGTCTTCCAGCCGCATGCGGTGAAAATTGCCAAAAAACAGCAGGTTGGTTTTTTTATTCCGGATGTCGTCTTCTGTGAACTCGCCCCGGGAAACCGAAGGCCGGGTGGACAAAATTGCAAAGGTGACCGAGCCCAAACAAGTGG
>JAEVYV010000166.1 GCA_023392575.1 Bacteroidota bacterium
GCCATGGACCGCGACAACCGCTGGGAAAGGGTTAAGCTGGCCTACGACGCTCTGGTGAACGGCATAGGCGAAAAAGCACACAATGCGGTTCAGGCCATTGAAAGCTCCTATGCCGAAAACGTGACCGACGAATTTATTAAGCCGGTAGTCATTGTGGATGCGGACAACCATCCCGTGGCCACCATCAAAGACGGCGATGCGGCCATTTGTTTTAATTTCCGCACCGACCGGTGCCGCGAAATCACCAAGGCTTTAACCCAGCTTGACTTTCCGCAATACAACATGCACCCCTTGGCGCTGCACTACACAACCATGACGGAGTACGACGCCACGTTTAAAAACGTCCACGTCATCTTTGAAACAGATAATTTGAACCGCACACTGGGAGAAGTTATCGAGGCTAACGGGCTGAAACAAATACGCATTGCCGAAACGGAAAAATATCCGCACGTCACCTTCTTTTTCAGTGGCGGCAGGGAAAAACCTTTTGAAGGGGAAAGCCGCATCATGATCCCTTCGCCCAAAGTAGCCACCTACGACTTGAAACCCGAAATGAGCGCTGTTGAGGTGACCAACGCCATTGTTCCGGAAATTGAAAAAGAAGAAGCCAGTTTTATTTGCCTCAATTATGCCAACGCCGACATGGTGGGGCACACCGGGGTTTGGGAAGCGGCCATCAAAGCGGTGGAAACCGTGGATCACTGTGTGCAAAGAGTGGTGACGGCGGCCCTGCACCACGGCTACACCGTATTTTTAACCGCCGACCATGGCAACGCCGATTATATGATCAATGAAGACGGCACCCCCAATACAGCGCATACGCTAAACCCGGTTCCGTTTTTCATCATCGATAAGGACTGGAAGGGCAAATTAAAATCCGGCAAACTGGGTGATCTGGCACCAACCATTTTAAAATGGATGGGCATTGCCTTGCCCCCGGAAATGACGGGCACCATTTTGACAGAATCATAAATGGTATTTTGCAATGAACTACTGTGAGAAAAAAGGCTAACGATATTGCCTCTGCTTTATTGCTTTTACTGATTGCCCTGCCCCTGGCCAGCCTTTTGGTTTTGCAGGGCTGGCAATGGTATTTGAAGCACACAGCCAAGGAAAGACTGGAAAAAGAATTGCTGGAAACCGTTGTGGTGAAAAAACACGAGTTCCGCTGGGAAAAAGAAGGAAAAGAAATCCGCGTGGCGGGCCGAATGTTTGATGTTAAGTCGTTGCAGATACAAGGCGAGGATATTTTGGTTACCGGCATTTTTGACGAAAAGGAAACCGCCATCAACGCCATGCTTGCCACGCAATTTGAAAAGAACAGTTTGCTGATACGGCTGCTAGCCTTTACCCAGCTCTTTTTTTCGCTGGCAATTCTTTTTTCCGTTTCCAAACCTGCCCAACAAATCCTCCGGCATTTTTGTTTCTATGTAAACCGGCATCAAAACATCAGCCGAAAAATCCTCACACCGCCCCCGCAGCAGCGTATGCGCACCCTGCTTCTTTTTTATTGATTCCAAACTTTAAACGACTAATTGAATATGATGAAAACAGGTGCACTGTGCCTGGCACTTGGCATAACTGCTGTGTGCTATGGCCAGGATACGCTTTCCGACAAAAAGCTTGCCGAGGTTCTTATCTACTCCAACAAATTTGCGGAACACAAAAAAAATATCGTTCAGAAAATTGACGTGGTTTCGGCGCAGCGCATTGCGCAACTCAACGCCCAAAACACCGGCGATCTTTTGATCAACACGGGCAATGTATTTGTTCAAAAAAGCCAGCAGGGCGGCAGCAGCCCCGTTATCCGTGGGTTTGAGGCCAGCCGGGTATTGCTGGTGGTGGACGGCATTCGCATGAACAATGCCATCTACCGGGCCGGGCATTTGCAAAACGTTATTACCGTGGACCAAAACATGCTGGAACGGGTGGAGGTTTTATACGGCCCTGCCTCTACCATTTATGGCAGCGATGCGCTGGGCGGCGTGGTGCACATGCGTACCAAAGCACCCAAGCTTTCTGTAAACGGCAACACCCTTTTTACCGGATCGGCCTTTGCCCGCTACAGCAGCGCCAACCATGAAAAAACCGGGCACGTGGACCTCAGTATCGGCGGCCGAAAATTTGCCTGGCTGCAATCGTACAACTACAGCAATTTCGACGATTTGAAAATGGGCAGCCATTATCCTGACAAATACCCCGACTTTGGCCGCCGATCGCAATACATCACCACCCTGAACGGCATCGATTCGGTTGTTAAAAACCCCGACGATCGGGTCCAGCGGTTCTCCGGGTACAGTCAGTGGGACATTACCCAAAAACTGTTATTCCAGCAAAATCAAAACCTGAACCACCAGTTGAATGTTCAATACTCCAATTCAACTGATGTGCCCCGTTACGACCGCTTGCAGGATGTACGAAATGGAACCCTGCGCTATGCCGAGTGGTATTACGGCCCGCAGGAAAGGCTGTTGGCAGCATATGAATTAAACGCAACCCACGTGGGCTTTTTCAACGAACTGAAAGCCATCCTCAGCTACCAGCGTATCGAAGAAAGCCGGCATCAAAGGGAGTACCGCCGGTATGACCGGCTGGATAACCGATTGGAAAAACTCAACGTGGCGGCTTTTACCGTTGATGGCCGAAAAATTTGGCAAAGCAATGAAATCACCCTGGGCATTGACGGACAGCTAAACGACCTGACATCAACGGCGTTGCGCAAAAACATCCTTACCGGGCAGGAGTCGCCGCTGGACAGCCGCTATCCAAACGGAGGCAACAACATGAATTATTTTGGCGCCTATGCGCAGCACCTGCTGAAGTTTGGCGGAGGCAAATTTGTTTTAAACGACGGCATCCGGGTGCAAACCATTCGCCTGCATTCCACAATTGCTGACAATTCGTTTTTCAACTTTCCTTTTACAGAAATAAAGCAGAACAGCTTTTCTGTGACCGGCAATGCCGGATTGGTATATATGCCTTCGGATCAGTTAAGAATAAACGGAGGCTTTGCTACCGGTTTCAGGGCACCCAATATTGATGACCTGGCAAGGATTTTTGAATCCAACACCGCCTCCAAGCAACTGATTATTCCCAATCCCGACATTAAACCTGAGTACACGTACAATGTTGATCTTGGAATGACGTATACTGTTGCAAATAAGGTTCGTTTTGAAATAAGCGGTTTTTATACCTGGTTCAGAAACGCCATTGCCCTTGCGCCGTTTCGGCTTAACGGAGAGGATTCGGTGAACTACAATGGAAGCGTCAGCAAGGTTTTTGCCAACCAAAACACAAACCGGGCTTTTTTGTACGGCTTCAATGCCAGTGTAACGGCCGACCTCACCCGGCAATTAAAACTGTTTAGCACCATCAACTATACCTATGGCAGGCTGCAACCGGGTAAAGCAGCGGAAGTACCGCTGGACCACATACCACCGGTATACGGCAAAACCAGCATCAACTATACTCAGCCTGGTTTTTCAGCAGAGGCCTATGCGCTGTACAACGGCTGGAAAAAACTGAAGGATTATAACCCCAGCGGAGAAGACAACGCCCAGTACGCAACCGCTGACGGCACCCCTGCCTGGATAACGCTGAACCTAAAATCAAGTGTGCCCCTTAGCAAAAACTTAGTGCTTCAGGCCGGAGTGGAAAATATCCTCGACCGCAACTACCGGTATTTTGCCTCGGGGTTTTCGGCTCCCGGCCGAAACTTCATCGTTGCGGTGCGCAGCAATTTTTAAAGCACGAACACCTGTTTTAAAACCCCAAACAAAGGCAGCTTTAGGCTGCCTTTGTTTTTACAAGAAATCGGCCCGGGGTGCAGCATTTCACCAAAAAAATTGTCTAAATTACAGGCAACCAAAGGAAAAATATGACCGAGGAAGCCATATTGCAAGGTTGTTTAAAAAACAATGCTGCAGCACAAAAAGCACTCTATGAAAGATATAGTGCCAAGATGCTGGTAGTTTGTTATCGCTATGCGCACAATCGCGAAGACGCCGAGGATATGTTACAGGAAGGTCTGATAAAAGTGTTTTCACAAATTCACACTTTTGAAAACAGGGGGGCACTGGAAGGCTGGATACGCAGGATCATCGTTCATACCTGCATCAATATCCTCAAAAAGAACAAGCGGTTTAACGAAAGCGTTGACATCATTCACGCCAGCAGTTTGCAGGTTCGCGAAGAAAGCATCCCGTCCATTATCCAGGCAAAGGAAGTGGTGGAATGCATCCGGATGTTGCCGATCGGATACCGTACCGTGCTGAACCTGTATGCCATAGAAGGATTCTCTCATAAAGAAATTGCCAGCATGCTGGACATCGAGGAAAGCACCAGCCGCAGCCAGTACACAAGGGCTAAGGCAATGCTAGAGGATGTTTTAGTGAAGAAGAAAATATTGTTTAAATCAAAAGACGAACCATTAGCAGCCACAGGCAGATAACAATTAACATCCGTAAACCTTGACTGATTATGAAGAGAAATTTTACAAATGAAAACTTTGAAGACTTTCTTCGACACAGCGCCGATGGTTTGCGCATGCGGCCATCCGGAGAGGTGTGGAAGAACGTCTCAAAACACCTGGGCAGGCGAAGAAGAAGAGTGGGTCTTGCCCTTGGGAGTTTTGTTTTAGCCATCGCCACCCTAGGGTATTTTGCCATACAGAACTCTACGCACAAGCTCAATACATTTGTTGAAACAAACCCCAGGAACAACCTGGCAAAAGCAAATAATCCCCTTGAAAAAAGCATAACCGAACAAACACATTCAGCAGGACAAGCCGGTGCTGCCCAACACCTCAAAACCCGCTCCATCCGTTTGGCCCAACCTTCAAAAATCACCCCAAGTCTTCATTCGCCTTTGTCAGAGAATAAGAAACCAGATATACCTAACCGTTACCTGACAGAGGAGCACCCGGCATTTTCTTTTACCATTGTCGATAGCTATTTTGAGCAGCCAGCCGAGGAAAACAACGACAAGCAAGCACCAGCCCCCAACAACGCGGTGGCTTATCCGCAAACCATAGAAAGCGTGATGAACACTTATTTGATGGGTAAGAAAAAGAAGAAGTTGGGCTTTCAGTTTTATTTCACCCCCACCATCAGCTACCGAAAACTAACCGAAAACAAATCATTCCTTCGGTCCCAGCCCCCCGGAAACTCCAGCTACCTACCCGCCCTGATATTCGATGTCAACAGTGTGGTTACCCACAAACCCAATATTGGCTTTGAAATGGGCACGACCGCCAAATACCCTCTGACCCGCAACATGAAGCTTAGAGGCGGCTTGCAGTTTAATGTAAACCGCTACGACATCAAAGCGTACAATGCCCTCACCTCGGTTACGACCATTATGTTCAACGGCAGAACCAATAGCAGCGGGGCCGACTCGCTGACCACCTACACTTATTACAGCAACATGAATGGCTACAAAACCAATTGGCTGCAGAACTATTACATCCAGATTTCGGCGCCAGTTGGGCTGGAGTTTAAAATCGGGGGCGATGAAAAAGTACAGTTTGGGGTAGCCACTACCATTCAGCCAACCTATGTTTTGGGCGACCGGGCCTACCTCATCTCCACTGATTACAAACGCTATGCAGAAGTACCCCAGTTGGTGCGTCGCTGGAATGTAAATACCGCCCTGGAAACCTTTGTAGGTTATTCAACCGGGCATTTAAACTGGCAGGTGGGTCCGCAGGTGCGTTACCAGCTATTATCCAGCTTTATCAACAAATACCCCGTCAAAGAAAACCTTTTTGACTTTGGATTGAAAGTAGGTGTTTCCATTAATAAATAAGCCTTACCAATTGCCTGGAAAACCCTGCAAGCATTATTGCAGGGTTTTCGTTTTAAGCAGGATTGTAATTTTACCCCATGAATAAATTCTTTATTGGCCTGATTGCTCTTTTTAGTTTGACCGCCTGCAAGGATGACTCCCGGGCTTCAACCGACCAGGAAGGCAACGACACAAAATTCTTTCCTGTGCTTTCTTTTTTAAAAAGTCAGGCAAAACACATTGACACCTCGCTGTACCGGATCGTCAAGGTGGAAACCCTGGATACCGTTTCTGCAACAACCTATATCAAACGAGAAGATTTCAGAACGTACGCAAAGGATTTCCTGGAGCTGCCCGACATCAGTGCCGGCCGCTGGAAAAACGATTATGAAGAAACCCGGATGTTTGACGATGCACTGAACAACGTGATTCTGACCTATACGACAACTGATCAAAACAACGAAGTTCAGCGGGAAGATGTGTTGCTGGAACCCGCAAACGACGGAGGCGACAGCCGGGTAAAAACCATCATCGTTAAAACCTTGCGCTCCGCCGGTGATTCTACGGTTGAGAAAAACATGGTATGGTATGTGGACAAACGCTTTACGGTCATCACCAAGATCCAAAAAGCCGAAAAGTCGGAACGAATTCAAAAACTGGAGGTGATCTGGAACGATTTTTCTCAGGACTAAACGCAGCAGAGTACGAACATGACGCAGACCGAATTTCAAAATATAGCTCCCTCGCTTCCGGGCCTGCCCGGAATATATAAATACTACGATGGCACTAACCAACTTTTGTACGTAGGCAAGGCCAAGAACATCCGCAAAAGAGTAAGCTCTTATTTTAACAAAACCCTGTCCAGCTACAAAACCTACGAACTGGTCAAGCGCATCGAAAAGATAGAATTTACCATCGTCAACTCAGAGCAGGACGCTTTTTTGCTGGAAAACTCGCTGATCAAACAATACCAACCGCTCTTCAACATCAATCTCAAAGACGACAAAACCTATCCCTACATCGTCATCAAAAACGAACCCTTTCCCCGGGTTTTCTTAACCCGGCAAAAAATAGAAGACGGCTCCCAATATTTTGGTCCCTACACATCAGTGAATAAAGTAAAGGAACTATTGAGCTTTATCAAACAAACCATTCCTTTAAGAACCTGTCCGCTGAACCTTACGGAGAAAAATATTGACAAGGGAAAGTTCAAGGTCTGCCTGGAATATCATTTGGGCAATTGCAAGGGCCCTTGCGAAAAACTTCAATCCCGGGAGGATTACGATGAAAACATCGGGCAGATCAAAAACATTTTGAAAGGGAAGCTGGGACTGGTCATCCAGCACTTTAAACACGAAATGAAGCAATACGCCGAGGCCCTGGAATTTGAAAAAGCCGAAGCCTCGCGAAAAAAAATTCAATACCTGGAAAACTATCAGGCGCGGTCCATTGTGGTCAATACCTCACTGGGCGATGTGGATGTGTTTTCCATACAAAAGGAAGCAGAAACCGCCTACGTCAACTATTTAATGGTGCAAAACGGGGCCATCATTCAAACCAAAACCATTAAGGTGGAAACGCATTTGGATGAAAGCCTGGAAGAAACGCTGGGCTTTACCATTGGCCAGTTGCGCACCACCTTCAACAGCGATGCCAAAGAAATTATCCTGCCCGTGTCCATAGAGTATGACGAGCCGGATGTACTGGTTACCGTTCCCAAAGCCGGTGATAAAAAGAAACTGCTGGAGCTTTCCGAAAAAAACGTGCATTATTTCATCGACAGCCTGCGGGCAAAAGAACGCCTTAGGCTGGGCGTACGCAATGCCGACAAATACAACGTGCTGCTCGCTGTAAAGGA
>JAEVYV010000169.1 GCA_023392575.1 Bacteroidota bacterium
CTGTATTACCTCGATGCCAGTGATCCGCGGATTGGCTTCAACAAACTTCCGCCCTTTTGTTACAACGGGCATGCCAGGGTGGTAGACGAAGCGGCTACCCCGCTGAATTTTTCTGCGGATTCTTTAAAAGAGTCCAAGCTAACGATGCTGATCGTTACCAATAACGATCAGGGAAAATGGGTAGGGAGAATGAATCAAACCCCGGGGTATTACGAATCGTATGCCATCAGGGAAAAAGTGAAGGGAAAAGGCAAGGCAGAATTTTTCAAAGAGGTTCAAAAAGATTTTGGTTTTGATGTGAACATCATTGAGCCGGCTATTGATTCCTTACAGAGTTATGAAAACCCAGTAAGGCTTCAATACAGTCTTGAACTGAATCCGGGGGAAGAGGACATTTTGTACGTAAACCCGATGTTTGGCGAAGCCTACCACAAAAACTGGTTCAGCGCGGCCGATCGCTACTATCCGGTTGAAATGCCCTACACCATGGACGAAACCTATGCGCTGACCATGGAAGTGCCCAAAGGCTATAAAGTAGAAGAACTGCCCAAGCAAATGCTGGCCAGGTTTGACGAAGAAGGAAACAGTTTTTTTGAGTACCGGATCTCACTTTCGGAAAACCTGATTTCGTTCCGCAGCCGGGTAAAGATAGACCGTGCTTTCTTTTTGCCGGAAGAATACCCCATACTCCGGGAGTTTTTCAACCATATCGTGAGCAAGCAAAGCGAACAAATTGTATTTAAAAAGATAAAATAATTTATGCGAACCCTAGTTGTATTGTGCTGTCTTTTCTTGTCGTTTGGGGCCGGTGCCGCGGACGGGAAATATCCGGTTAGCGCCATTCCCGCAAGTCTGCTGAAGAACGCCCATGTGGTGAAACGAATGGAAGAAATCAATTTTGAACTGATTTCCACCACCCGGTCAAAGCTGAATTATAAGTATGCGTTAACGGTGTTAAACGAGAACGGAGACCGGTATGTGGATTTTAGCGAATCGTATAACAAGTTCAAGCACATTGAATTCATTGAAGGCTATCTGTACGACGGCAACGGCAAGCTTTTAAAAAAAGTAAAAACAAAAGACCTCTCCGATGCCAGTGCCGTGGACAACATCAGCCTTATCGATGACAACCGGGTGAAAAGCCACAGTTTTCACTATAGGGCTTATCCCTATACGGTTGAGTACCTGGTAAGCGTTTCCTACGATCAAACCTTTTATTTCCCCTATTGGGTGCCCCAGGAGTATAAACATCTTTCGGTGGAGCAAAGCCAGCTGACGGTCACGGTTCCGGCAGATTATCAGTTGCGCTACAAAGCGTTTAATTACAAAGAAAACCCACTGCAGGCCACCGAAAAAGACAAACAGAAATATAGTTGGAAGGCCAGTCAGCTACTGGCGGTAAAAGACGAATTCGCCGCTCCCCGCTGGCACGAACGGGTGCCTATGGTAAGTCTGGCGCCTTCCCAGTTTGAGCTGGAGGGCTACAAGGGAAACATGAACACTTGGGAGGAGTTTGGAAAATTTATTCATGCCCTGACCAAAGACCGGGACCAACTTCCCGAGCCGGTGAAACAAAAAATCCCCCAGCTAATCGCTTCGGCTTCTTCAGATCAGGAAAAAGTAGAGCGGCTGTATCATTTTTTGCAACAGAGCACCCGCTACATCAGCATTCAACTGGGCATTGGCGGATGGCAGCCTTTTGATGCCGCTTTTGTAGCCAACAAGGGCTACGGCGATTGCAAGGCCCTTTCCAATTATATGTTTAGCCTGTTAAAAGCCGCGGGCATAAAATCGCATTATGCCTTGATCAGGGCCGGCGATTTTGATCATTTTCTAATGGAAGATTTCCCCTCCAACCAGTTCAACCACGCCATATTGTGCGTGCCCCTGCAAAAAGATACCCTGTGGCTGGAATGTACCAGCCAGTCCAAATCGGCCGGGTACATGGGCGAATTTACCGGCAACCGGAAAGCCCTGCTGATCGACGAAAACGGCGGAAGGCTGGTGGCCACGCCCCGATATGGGTTGAAGGAAAACACGCAGATGCGTACGATAAAGGCCCGGCTGGAAGCAGACGGTACGCTGAAAATGAAGATACAGGCACAGTACAAAGGGGTGCAGCAGGATGAGTTAAGCGGCCGGATTGATCACCTGTCCAAGGAACTGGTGAAAAAACATTTGGAAGAAGAACTGGCCCTGGCCACTTACGAAGTAAATAATTTTCAATACCAGATGAAAAAAGCCGTTTTGCCGGAAGTAGAGGAACAACTGGAGCTGACCGTAAGCAAATACGCGACCCTATCGGGCAAACGCATTTTCATCACGCCCAATATTTTAAACCGGGGCGGCGCCCGGCTTACAGAAGAAGACCGGATCGAAGATTTTGTTTTTGTTTACGAATTTCACAACGAAGACCACGGCGAAATAGAAATTCCCGAAGGCTACGAAATTGAAGCCGCACCGCAGCCGGTTTCCATCAAAACCAAATACGGCACCTACTCCATGTCGGCAAAACTGGAGGGCAATAAGATCATTTATAAACGGATCCGGGAGCAGTTTTCCGGCCGGTTTCCCGCCGCCGAGCAAAAAGAAATCATCAAATTCTTTGAGGACATTTACAAGGCGGACCGGAGGGGGTTTGTTCTGGTCAAAAAAACATAAAAAACAGGCAGGTCAATCAACCTGCCTGTTTTTTATCACTGATTCCGGTTAGAGGCAGTTATTCTTTCTTTTTTCGTCAATGGCTTCTTTCATTTGCAGGTAGGCATCCGCCTTTTGTTCGCCCAGCAGGGTTTTGGCGAAAAACACAACGGCGTATCCCCGGCACCAGTCAACCAGGGGCCAGGTGCCAAACAAACCCGGGCTGGCCAGACAACTGGCTTCTGTTCCCTTATCCTCCAGCACCCAGCTTCCCAGCGCATAATTAAAACCCGTGGCGGCTTTGGGGGCAAACTTGATCAGGGCGGGAGTGGTGTGAATGGTGCGCAGTTCTTTTATGGCTTCGGCGCTTAAGATCTGCTTGCCGTTGTATTGGCCGTTGTTCAACAGCATTTGCAAAAAACGCAGGTAATCGTTGGCGGTGGACCTGGCGCCGCCGGAAGGATTAATGGCCGAGCCATCCAGCGTACTGAATGTGGTTTTGCTCATGCCCAGCGGGTTAAAAATCTTTTGTTTGATCAGTTGATCAAATTTTTTCTTTGTGATCACTTCGGCCACCCGGCCGGCAATATTCAGGCCCATGTTGTTATAGCGAAACTCGGTTCCGGGATTGGTTTGAATTTCTTTTTTGGCAAAGGATTCCACCTCTTCTTCCAGTGAGGCAAACCGGCGTCTTTGCAGCAGGCCCCGCATTCCGGGCTCCGCTTCAATTCCGGTAAAATGCGAAAGGCAATGCCGCAGGGTGATGTAGTTTTTCCCGTATTTTTCAAAGATGGGAAGATAGCGGCTGACCTTATCGTCCAAAGAAAGCTTTCCTTCATCCACCAATTCCATAATCAGGGCAGCGGTCAGCCATTTGCTGGCGCTGGCAATGGGGGCTTCGGTTTTTGAATTAAAATCGCCCATTTCTTTTTTGAACACTACCGTGTCTGTCCACACCAGCGCCACCACATCGTTGCCCAAAAGTTTTTGATTGCGGGTAAGCAAAGCGTCCAGTTCGGGAAAGTTGCCGGTCCCGTATTC
>JAEVYV010000220.1 GCA_023392575.1 Bacteroidota bacterium
GCCTTGCTCATTGGCCTGCAGCCCTGGCTGATGCGTTTTTCCCGAAGCCTGTGGCTGTCCTTTTTTGTAAAATACGATCCTGACTGGCAACACCACAAACCCGAGGATCCGGAACGAATTGTAAAAGAACAAATGAATAACTGGTAACGGTTTCCAATTACGGCCTCTTGGTCCCGATTGTCCTCATTGAATGTTTTTTTATAAACGGCATTTTAAAATGTCCGAACCGTCTTACATTGCGAATCACACAGACCCAATTACCTTAAATCAGTTAAAAACATGAACATGCACAAAGGATCCTTATTAATCGGGATAGGTTTGATGTGTCTTCAGGCTCAGGCCCAAAACGGTTCCAATCACGGAAACAAGTTTGAGCAATTGGAGACCTTATTACCTACCCCCAACGAATACCGGATGGCCGATGGCTCTCCGGGGCCCAAATACTGGCAACAGCGGTGTGATTACGACATCAAAGTCAGTTTGAATGACGAAGATCAGCGCATAGACGGGGAGGAAAAAATCACCTATTATAACAACTCTCCCAAGGCCCTTACCTATTTGTGGCTGCAGCTGGATGAAAACCAGCACGACCCCAACAGCGACAACGTGATCTTTGACCAAAGCAGCATTGGCCCGGTCATGCCGGAAAACGCACTGCGCATGATGGATCGAAGGGAAGAACTGAAAAAGCACGGAATGAAAATTGAGCAGCTAACCGACACTACCGGCAAAACGCTTGCCTACACCATTAACAAGACCATGCTGCGCATCGATCTGCCCAGACCCCTGAAGCCCGGTGAAAAATTCAGCTTTCGGGTAAAATGGCATTACTACATGGTGAACCGCCTGGTGCAACCCGATGCCCGGGGCGGCTACGAATATTTTCCCGAGGACGGGAATTATCTATACACCGTATCGCAGTGGTACCCCCGCCTTTGTGTGTACAGCGATTTTCAGGGCTGGCAGAACAAACAGTTCACCGGCCGCGGCGAGTTTGCCCTCACCTTTGGCAATTTTAAGGTGCAGATGGCCGTTCCGGCTGATCATGTGGTGGGTGCTACCGGCGAATGCCAAAACTATGCAAAGATCCTGTCGCCAACGCAGCTAAGCCGGTGGAAGCAGGCCCAAACTGCCAAAGAGCCCATTGAAATTGTGACGCTGGCCGAAGCCAAAGCGGCAGAAAAACAAAAAAGCAACAAGACCAAAACCTGGATCTTCAAAGCTGAAAACGTTCGGGACTTTGCCTGGACCTCCAGCCGTCGATTTGTTTGGGATGCCATGCCGGCCGATGTAGAAGGCAAGAAGGTAATGTGTATGAGTTATTACAGCAAAGAATCCTATCCGCTCTATAGAAAATATTCAACCAAGCTGACCGCCCATACCATTAAAACCTATTCGAAGTACTCCATTCCCTATCCCTATCCGGTAGCGCAAAGCGTAGAAGGCAACGCCGGCATGGAATACCCCATGATCGCTTTCAACCCGGGGAGGGCAGAAAAAGACGGCACGTATTCCGAAGCCACCCGCAATGCCATGATCTTTGTGACCATTCACGAAGTAGGCCACAATTTCTTCCCCATGATCATCAACTCCGATGAGCGTCAGTGGAGCTGGTTTGATGAGGGCATCAACTCGTTTGTGCAGTTCCTGGCCGAAAAAGAGTTCGATGTCAATTTCCCTTCGCAAATGGGCCCCGCTACCACCATTGTGGACTATATGAAGCTTCCCAAAAACCAATTGGAGCCCATCATGACCAATTCGGAAAACATCATCAATTTTGGCGCAAACGCCTATGGCAAACCGGCTGCGGCGCTGAACATTCTGAGAGAAACCATCATGGGCCGTGAGGCTTTTGATTTTGCCTTTAAAGAATATGCCCGTCGCTGGGCCTTTAAACATCCCACCCCCGCGGATTTTTTCCGCACCATGGAAGATGCCAGCGCCAAAGACCTGGATTGGTTCTGGAGAGGCTGGTTCTATGGCATTGATCCGGTTGATATTTCTATAGACAGTCTAAAGTGGTATAAAGTCAGTTTGGCCGAATTGCCCAAAAAAGAAAGCACCACGCAACAAAGACACACAAAGCCTTTTGAAGACATCACCATCAAAAGAAACAAAGAATCAGGCGCCCGGCAATTGATTGATACCGACCCCGATACCCGGGATTTTTATACCACCTATCAACCCTGGAATACCGCAGATTCGGTACAAATGGTTTCTTATACCCTGTACAACGAAGCCCCGGATTCCGCTGCCAAGGCTGCGAAATACGGATCCAAGAATTATTATGAGCTGTACTTTTCCAACAAAGGCGGCCTGGTAATGCCCATCATTTTGGAGTGGACATTTAAAGACGGCACCAAAGAGGTCGATCGGATTCCGGCAGAGATCTGGCGCAAGAATGAGCAGAATGTGAAAAAGGTTTTTGTAAAGAATAAGGAAGTACAATCGGTTAAGCTGGATCCATACAAGGAAACAGCCGACATCAACGAAGCCAACAACAGTTGGGGCGAAACTCCGTCCCAGCCTTCTAAGTTCCAGGTCTTTAAAGCGCATAAGTTTGATCAAACAAACCCCATGCAAAAAGAAGCAGAGAAGAAAAAAGAGTTTTAAATAAATACCGTCATTTTAAAAAAGCAGTTTCTCACAAGAAACTGCTTTTTTATTTTCATCCCCAGCCCAGAACCCACATTCGCTATCAAAAACATCAGTCTTTCCGGACTAAAATAACCCTGCCAATAAAACCTCTTACCCGACGAATACCGGCTTCAACACGATCGAAAAAAAATTGCTGTTTTTCTGTCGTGCATTTGTTTTCTCTGTATTTTCAGGCAAATAAAAACAGGCGGTGGAAACCGCCCGTTGACTACTTAATAATTTTTAACTATTAGAGGAGCTGAGAACAGTCCCTCGTACACATGAGAATAATTCTTCTGCAAATTACACCGGCTTTCGAGGGCCGCAGGAGCTGATTTCCTGAAGCAGGATTATTTCTATCTGAAGCATTAATATTCCTGATTTATAGCTGCAGTAAAGTCCTGAAAAGCTTTCAGCAAGACATTACTACATCCATTTTTTACCTCTCCAAACACAAGTCAACTAAAGCCCCTTCATAAGCATCCCTTTCTATTGCACATTAAATGTAAGTCGGCCGGTGATTATTTTTCCTTCCCTATCAATGCCCTGCCAGGCAACCAAATACCTTCCCTTTTGATCGCAGGTAAAAAAAGCAAGTTCCGTGGTTGTACGACCAACCGGAACTTCATCCTTCCAAAACAAAGTATTTCTAAAATCAGGTGTTCTGCCTGCTTGTTGGTCAGTCGTTTCATAAACCGGAGCATAAAACGCTCTTTGCAGTTGCAGGCCCTCATAGTCTACTGCTACCTGGTGAGGCTCCAATTCAAGGTCTTTTAAATCACCGGTATAGGTTGAAAAATTGACAAGACCTATAAAACTGGACGATCCCAAAATATAAGAGTGTGGTACAATGTCAAGTGTTTTGAACTTTAATGGATCGTACGAAAATATTTTATTGAAATCCTTCAGAGGAATTCCGTTTAACAGCAACAATATATTGCTGTCGAAAAAATCCCTTCGGTCTTCATTAAATAATTTTAAAAATAATTTTCCGTTCCGAATGCCCACATTAACTTCCCTGACGTATTCTCTTAACACCTCCTCCATGGTGGTAAACCTTTTATAGTTATCCAAAGCATACGAGTTGGAAGGACGGCCAAAAAAAGGAAACGTATCTTTTATATGCGGCGGCCGGAACTGCATTATTTCTTCGTCGGTGTAAATATTTTGCACCTGCATTCCAATGCTGTAATCTTCCAGAAGACTATCCATTGTTTTTGCCGGCATTTCAAAAGGTGGGAGCTGGCGAGCGGAATATTTTTCGATAAAGGGATTCAAAAGTGCAATGCTATAAAGACCGGCAGTTTGTGTGTTCGTTTGTATCACCGCTTCACCGGCTCCATAATAATCCTTTACATCAAATTGCACAACGCCTGCACTATCGCTTTGCGCAGTAAATAATTTACGAGGGGCACCCGGAATGGAGAGAAAAGCAGGAATGAATGGAGCCGGCCTTCCGGTTTGTGCATCGATAATTTTAGCCGTCACCAGTTGCCCGCTATATTCCAATGGAAACAGATGCTTCTTGTTTTCTCCGTTTAGTACCGTTTCCCATTTAAACCTGCTCCATTTTTGTGTCAGCATTAAATTATCAGTTGCCTGTTCAGCCTCGCCTCCACTATTTGATAAATAATAAGAAGGAGATTCTATCCATTCGCCTAGATCTGAACCAAGCCATAGATAAGTAGAGATATCCGCCTCATCAAAAGTTTGCAAAGAATCAATCCGGTAAACCGTTAAGGAAATGTTTGTACTTAATGCCTGCGGACCTTGATCTTTAGCAGCAAAAGATAGGTTTATCTTTTGCCTGGAAGCGTAAGATTCTTTATCAATGGCGGCCGTCACCCAACTATTTTGCAAAGGTGTTTTGAAATACAAGCGTTCGCATACAGGTTGCCCTTCTTTATTGAAAACCGTAAACTGGTTGACTCCTTCTCTTAATTTCGCCTTATCAACAGAGAACACAGCCGTTCCATCTTTCAACACAGCACTTTCAGCCACACTAATCAGTTGCCTTGCTTGGGCAACCAGAAAAACCGGCTCTTCTTTTTTGTTGTTCGTACGGACGGAAATAGTAACAGCTTCCTTATCCTCTACATTCATGGCGTACCCATTGATGCTGCCTTCAGGTAACGGCTTAGTGATCACTGACCCGTCGGGCAGTTGCACGACAGATTTGTAGGTATGACCGGTCAAAGGAAGGAAATAAAAACTCCCAATGCCAAATTTCAGCGGCTCAAAAACAGCAACCGTATCATTTGTTTCGTTCAATACGATTCCCTTTCCATTTATCCCTCTTCCATATTGATCCCGGATTTTAAATGCCAGTTTCGTTTTGATGTCTTTGACAAGGCTGCCCCCTTCCGGGTAAAAATCAATGGAGTGTTGAAGCTGTGTTTTAACTGCAGCGGTCGGCTGTGCTTTCAAGGGATTTATGATGGTAATGACCTTTTCAAAAAAAAGACCTGCATCAAAATTTTTCATCCAGTTGGTGTAAGCCCTTAGTTTATAATATCCTGAAGACAGCGTAAGCGGAAAATGAAACGAACCCATTCCCTCACCTTCTCTCAATGCTATTTTAGCCTGCGCCACCGGCTTGTTCTCTGCATCCAACACTTCTACATAACCCACTTTACTTAAAGAGAGTAGCTGATGAGAACTACCATCGGTTGTGTATATTTTAAACCATAGAACTTCACCGGCTATATAAAAGCTCTTATCTGTATGGACATATATTTTTTCCTGCAAAACAGTTCTGTTATAAGTCGCCAGGCTATTTTGTACGGACAGTAAAACCTTATCCTGCGCCAGGCAGGACAGTGACAGTAGTTGAAAAAGGAGAATACCAGAAAAAATTATGCTAGAGGAATAGTATTTACAAAGTTTACCCATAGTTATTCAGCGTTTACCAAAAGCTTGGTCTGGTTAAAAGGCCGCCTCGTTTTGTACAATCAACACAGCTCTGGTTGGAAATAAGATATCGTGTTAGTCTTCCAAGATCAAATTCAGCCTCATAAGGAAAGAAACCGGGTACCCATGCCTTTATGGAATCAGGATGATTTAAAATGGATATAGACTCACAACTCATGCGAAAGGTTCCTCCGGCTTCACTTCGGGTAATGAAAATTCTTTTTTCCTCAACAGACGAGGCGGTTACATAACCAATCACTAATTCCTGCGGGTCTGATAGGCAATGAATATTTCCTCTCAGCTCGGAAGGTTGCGGATCAAAAATGGTTCCCAGCGACTCGGTGTTTTTTTTCATTAACTGAAAAAACTCATACGCTTCTTTTGTTAAGGCATATTGCTTCACCAGCATGCTGTACCGTACTCCCAGTTTTTCAGAACTTCTCGGAATAAACAAGAGAGGCGCTTCTGCAATTAGGTCGGCTTGCAATTGTGCACTTGTCCCAATTAAAATAGAGGAGGAGTTCAAATGCTTCCAGCAACGATAAGTGCTTTCACCGGGCGGCATCGGCACAATCGTCGTACCACTCACCCATTTATAATTAGCATAGAAAGTAGAATGGATCTCCCATGTTTCTTCATAATCCCAACGGTAATACTTTGTGTTACCGGAAGGGTCGTGACTGGTAATATAAAGCTGGATGCCGCCGTCTTCCTGTTTCCAGCTAATGCTATCAATTGGCGGTGTTTGTTTTGCCACCACGTAGTCTGACTGGTATTCTTTACCATTTTTCGTTTTGATACGAAGCCTGTATTCCTTACCGGTTGTTAATGGAAGCTGGGCAACGGTATAATGTCCATTGCCTGCATCGGTAAGCGGATAGTTACCGCCATTTTTCCCTTCTACCCACATTTGCGCCCCGGCTTCAGGCTTGAATACGGCCCTATCAGCAAGGCTGGCAACCCTTGATAAGCTAATAGTGGTGTTGCCCTGTCCGCTGTTTAAAAAACCTTCTACGACCAACGATTCTTTATCAGAAGGTTTTACCGGAAGCTCATAGGGATCTTTACAACCAATAATGGATAGAAGAAGTATAAATGAAATAACCTTCTGCATTTAGAACCTGATATTAAAATTGATAAAAGGAATCATACTGCCAAAAATGGATAACCGGTATCCGTTCACCCTCCCGTTTTCAGAGGTATAGTAAACCGAAAAAGGATTTTTTCTGCCCGTCACATTATAGATGCCCAAGGTCCATGAATTATGTGTTTTCTGCTTCACTTTATGGTTCCCCTCGATGTTCATTGAAAAATCGGTCCTGAAGTAATCAGGAATCCGGTACGCATTTCTATCTGAATAGGCTACTCTTTGAGACCCACCATAATAATAACTGCCAACCGGCAGTGTAATAGGCCGGCCGGTACTGTAGGTTGCATTAAGAGACAAACTAAAGCGGTGATTAACCTTGAAATTTCCTACCATGGTCACGTCATGGGGCTTGTCATAGTTAGCCGGATAGTAAGCCCCCTTGTTCACCGGAACGCCAATAGTAGAATCATTCATTTGAAGCTGTACTCTCGAATAGGTATAGCTAATCCAACCATTTAACTTTCCGGCCGGTTTTTTTATCATTACCTCTGCACCATATGCTTTACCTTTTGTTTGCAGCACTTCTGTTTCTATATGGGGGTTAAGTACCAGCTTAGCGCCGGGTTTATAATCCAGGTAATCTTTAATCCGTTTGTAGTACACTTCGAAAGAAGTTTCAATGGTATTTGACTTTACATTTTTATAGAATCCCACAGAAACCTGGTCGCCTTGTTGTGGTTTTATGTTCGGGTCGCTTAGTTTCCATATATCGGTAGGGGCCATGTCCGTGGTGTTGGAAAGCACATGAATGTATTGCCTCATGGAATTGTACCCGGCTTTCACTGAAAAACTGTTGTTGATAGCATACCGCAAAGAAAACCTGAGCTCTGGGGCATGATACGTTTGGGTTATTTCTCCCTTACCATAAGATTTTGTTTCTACCACGGTAGATTCATCTTTAGGAATTCCCTTCGCATACACCGTCACCGCTT
This sequence comes from Bacteroidota bacterium, assembly GCA_023392575.1. Lineage (GTDB taxonomy): Bacteria > Bacteroidota > Bacteroidia > Chitinophagales > Chitinophagaceae > Flavisolibacter. The sequence goes on from JAEVYV010000220.1 coordinate 7,630, forward strand.
TGGGACCAAGGTTGTTGAACAGAGCATAACGCAGCCCTGCCTGCAAAGACACTTTAGAAGAAATCGTGTAATTGTCGGAAAGATACACAGCACTTTCCAGGGCTTGTTCCGGAGCCATAATATCCGCCGTGACCAGTGACTCTTTCCCTCTTGGGGTAAAGGAGCCCGGATGAAGCTTATACAAAAGGGAATGAAGGCCAAACTCCAACCTATGCTTTGCATGCAGCAGGTAAGAAAAGTCTGTTTTAAAGTTTGCCTGGTTGATGTCGAATGCCAGGGTATAAGCATTTACTTTGTTCTGATCACTAAAAACCTGGTATTTATACTGATCATAACCTGCCGTAAAATACCCCAGCAGCTTGCTGCTAAAATTATGCTTCCATTTTAAGGAAAGATTCCGGTTGCTGTAATTGTAGGTAGTATCACTGGCCAGACTGAAACGATCGTTGCTGAAATAACCGGTGAAATAAATATCGTTATTTTGGTTCAGGTGATGGCTAAGAAGTACATTTCCATCATTGAACGAAGCTTTCGCCTTATCATAGGGGTCGGGCAGTAAAGAAGTGAGCCAATTGGCATAAGTAGTACGGCCCCCGAAAATAAAAGAGGTTTTATCTTTTACAATAGGCCCTTCAATATTGAACCTGCTGGTGGTCATGCCAATACCTGCAGACCCTGTAATATTTTTTTTATTTCCTTCTCTTGCGGAAATATCTAAAACAGAAGAAAGGCGTCCCCCATATTTTGCCGGGATACTACTTTTGTACAACTCAATATCTTTTACAATCTCGGGGTTAAAGGCAGAAAACATTCCAAAAAAATGAGAAGGATTAAAGATGGTCGCATCATTCCATAAAATCAGGTTCTGATCCGCAGATCCACCCCGCACATTAAAGCCCGTACTGGCCTCCCCCACTGTTTTTACCCCGGGCAAAGTGGTGACCACCCGTAAAATATCTGCCTCGCCAAATACCGAAGGAACTTGTTTTATAGCCGCAATGGTCAAACGTTCTACCCCCATCTGAACCCTCTTGACGTTGGATGTCTTTTGTGTGGAGATGATGACCTCTTTTAAGGAAGTCACCTGTTCTTTTAATTCAATATCTAATTTGCCCTCTCCATAAACGACAACCTGGTATTGTGCATCTTTCATACCAATGCCCTGCACGTTCAGTGTATGCGGACCGGTGGGAAGTGTAAAGGAATAATAGCCGTATTGATCGGTGGTTGTGCCCTTGTTTAATTCATCGACGAAAACAGAGGCATTGATAACCGGCTCTCCCGATCGTGCATTACGAATGTAGCCGGCTACAATACCAGCTCCCGGCTTGTCATTATTCGTTCTTATACCGATCTCGTAAAGTTTGTTCTCAATGGTCGTTTTAATTGTTTTATGCGAATTGATATCTAAAGTTGGAGAACCATCATTTACCTTATCCTTTTGAGTTACATTACCCAGAACTACCGGAAGCGTGGTAACCAGCTTAATTTTCCTGGTAATAAATACCCGGTTTTGCCGGTCCACTGCAAATTGAATATCGGTGTTTTGAAAAGCCTGCTTTAATAGTTCGTCAATAGAACTGTTTTTTACCTCCACATTGACTGTGACACTATCGAGATCCGCAAGGTTATAGTAAAAAAAATAGGGACTGCTCGCCTCCACCTGTTTAAAAAAATCAGCAACGGCAAGCCTTTCAAATTTACCAGTAATCAACGCGTTTTGCTGCTGGCCAAAAGCAGTAATAGAAAACAAAAAAAGAATAAACAGGCTACCTGTTCTCAACATGTTAATCAATGGCTTGGTTAAACAATTCTGAAATTTTTACCAGTGCGTATTCAGGATCTTTCTTAAACCTGATTTTATTCTTCTTCAGATATTTCTGTATATCCTTCTTTTTTTCACCAAGCAGGTTTAACATATCGTTCAGGTTTTTAATGGCATAATAAATACCATCCTTAACGGCATAGTACTGGTCCTTGCGAACAAACCTTCGAAGCATTTCTGTGGCAACGATTCCTTCTTCTATCACCGCTTTACGTTTTGCCAATAGCCCGATCTTTCCTTCTGCCAATTGCTCATAAAAGCCTTCTGCGATGGATTGGCCATCCATTTTTTGTTTGTATATGAATGTGGAATTTCCAAAAGAAAAATGAGACACCCTTGGGCCAAATAAAATAATGCCGAGAAGGTTATTGGGCTGCCGAATGATCAGCACTTCCTCCACCATATCATATTTAAGAAAGGCATTCTTATAAAGGATCCCATCATAAAGCACTGGTCCTTCCTGCCATGCAGCGGATTTATAATAAGCAGAACCTTGTATATAGTGTGGATAGCCTATGTGTTGTATGCCGTTATACACTGGCAAATTCTGGCCTTTTGCCTCAAGAAATTTTTCTATTGCTTTTTCACCGGCTGATTGATAGAAGCCCGAATCAGCTAAAGACTGCGCTTTGCCGGCCTGCAGGAGCAAAGCAAAAAATATAAGGATAATGCTTTTTCTCATTAGCGGTCATTCTGGTTGCAGGCCTTTTGAATCTAAGCTAAAGGCCTCTTTATTGCCCCGAAAAGATAAACCATTAATGGGTAAGAATATACAGAAATTTAATATTAGGATGTTTTGATGACCCGTACACAACTTTCAAAAAATTAAGAAGCATTTCAAATCCTATCGGTGAACATCAGGAAGCGTTCTCAAAGTCCGAGCGGAATTTTATCCAGCATTACAAAATAGCAGGTTGGTGCATTTTTTGGCCGGCCTGTCATCTCTACAAAAAAATCCATTCGCCAGCCAATTGTGTGTTGTGTAAGCAATTAATATTCTTCGAAAGATGAACAATTTAGAGATTTTTAGACCGAAGGAAACCGGGAAATAATCATCATTTGTATGAGTAAAGGGCCAAGCTGCTCCTCTTTTACTTCCTACGGCCAATAAAAAAAGCGTAAACCCGCTACTGCATTGAGTTTACGCTTTAAGGTGGCGGAGACTGAGGGATTCGAACCCTCGATACCCTTTAGAGGTATACACACTTTCCAGGCGTGCTCCTT
>JAEVYV010000401.1 GCA_023392575.1 Bacteroidota bacterium
GCCTTGTTTGGATGAATGCGTTTGTATTTATTGTTGATCACGTCTTTTTCAAACAGATCCACAATGCCGTCGCTGCACATTTCGGTGTGCATGCCCAGGTCCTTGTGATGGGTGAGGGAACGCAACACGGCATCGGGAATGGAGCCAATACCCATTTGCAGGGTGCTGCGGTCTTCAATCAACGAAGCCACATACTCCCCAATGCGCATTTCCTCGGCCCCCACCTTATCGCCAAACCGGGCTTCATATAAAGGTTCATCACAGTGTACCATGGCATAAAAACGGCTGCTGTGGATCAGACCATCGCCATGGGTACGCGGCACGTGGGGGTTCACTTGGGCAATCACATACTTGGCTGTGTTCACGGCCGACCGGGCAATATCCACCGAAAGACCCAGCGAACAATACCCGTGGCTATCGGGAGGGGAAACCTGCACCAAAGCCACATCGATTGGAAGAATATTGCGGTTGAACAATTCCGGAATTTCACTCAGAAAAACCGGCACGTAATCAGCCCGGCCTTCACTCACGGCCCCGCGGATGGACGCTGAAACAAAAAGCGAATTGATGTGAAAACTGTTTGCGTACTCGGGCTTGTCCACATAAATATCACCGTAAATGCTGATGAACACCAGCTCCACATCCTTCAACCGGTAGGCATGGCCGGCCAGGGCCCGCAATAAGCACGTGGGGGTTTGGGCACTGCCCTGTACAAACACCCGGTTGCCGGACTGAATAATGCTCAACGCTTCTTCTGGCGTTTTATAAACAATAGGAATTTTCATAAGTGGTGCAAATAGACTGAAAATAAAAATTTAATCGGCTGACCTATGTTATGCCTTTGTCTAATTATGGTCAACTTTGCAGGCACAGGTTTGGCAGAGACAGAAAGATTGTTTAAAATTCAGATGCATGCAGCACAGAGTAAAAGAACTTCAATATTTTTTTTACAGTCAGGCTTTTGCCGATGGTTTGCGCACCACCCTGTCCATCTTGTTGCCCACCCTGATTTTAAGCCAGTACAATTTACTGAATGCCGGGCTAATCATTTCCCAGGGAGCCCTTTGCGTAAGCCTGACCGATGCGCCGGGCCCCATCATCCACAAACGCAACGGCATGCTGTTCGCTGCCTTTTTTGTTTTTTTAACCACGCTGCTAACATCGCTTGCCCGTGTAAACATATACACCATGGGGCTGGAGGTTTTTCTGGCCTGCTTTTTCTTTTCCATGTTCAATGTGTACGGCACCCGGGCCGCCGCCGTTGGAAATGCCGCCATTCTGGCGATGATTTTGACCATGGACAAGGTGCTGCCTCAGCCGCAGATCCTTTCCAACAGCGTTCTGGTTCTCATGGGAGGGTTTTGGTATTTATTTATCAGTCTTTTGTTTTATCAGATGCAGCCGTATCGCCCCTCCCAACGCATATTGGGGGAATGCATCCGGCAGATCGCGGGGTTTCTTTCCGTCAAGGCCGATCTGTACGACCCCCACACCGATCTGGCCGACAATTACAACAAACTGGTTTCCCAGCAAATTCTGGTGAACGAAAAACAGGACGGTGTTCGGGAAATACTTTTTAAAACCCGGCAAATTGTAAACGAATCAACCACTACAGGACGGAAACTGGTGCTCACTTTTGTGGAAACCGTAGACCTTTTTGAAGACATCACGGCCACTTATTACGACTACGCTTCTTTGCGCAAACGCTATGAGCACACCGGCGTACTGGAACAGATATCGCACTTTATAAAAGATGTGGCCTTTGAGCTGGATCAAATGGGGGTGGCCATACAAATGAACACCCAGTACCGGCCACGTTTTGATTTTGAAAGCCGCCTGGTGCAACTAAAAGAAACAATTGACAGGGCCAATCCCGGAGCGGGGGAAAGCAATCTGGTATTGAAAAAGATTCTGGTCAACATCCGCAAGCTGGTACAAAGGGTAACCGAAATCCGCAATTATTTTGAAAAGGAAACGGGAACCGGCCGGGCCAAACCAACACTGGACCATTCCCGCTTTGTAACGCACCAGCCCCTGGACCCCAAGATCCTTTGGGATAATATTTCGCTTCAGTCGTCCGTGTTCAAACACGCCATGAGGGTTGCCATTGCCGCCATTGTAGGTTATATGGTGGTGCACCTGCTGGCTTATGGCCACCACAGTTACTGGGTGCTGATGACCATTGTCTTCATGTTAAAACCAGCTTTCAGCCTGACCAAAAAGCGAAATCTGGAACGCATTGTGGGCACCTTTATCGGCGGAGGCCTTGGGATTTTCATCCTTTTATCCATACCCAACAAACAGGTGCTGATTGCCTTGATGATGGTGTTTATGCTGGCCAACTATTCCCTTGTCCGGATCAATTACCTGGGTATGGTCATCAGCCTGACGCCTTATGTGCTGATCCTTTTTAGTTTGCTGGGCCTGAGTGTGCTGGATGTGGCCAAGGAAAGGATTTTTGACACCGTTTTGGGCTGTACCATTGCCTTTAGCGCCGGTTATTTTTTATTCCCTACCTGGGAGTCGGAACAACTGGAAGCCTATTTGCGAAAAATGCTGAAAGCAAACCGAGAGTATTTAAAGAAGATCGGGGAAGGCCTGAGCGGAAAGACAATCAACTTGCTTGAATACAAACTGGTGCGCAAGGAAGTATATGTGGCTTCGGCCAACTTGTCTGCTGCTTTCCAGCGGATGTTATCCGAACCAAAAAGCAAGCAAAAAAACAGCAAGCAATTGCACCAGTTTGTGGTGCTCAACCACATTCTCTTTTCCAATATTGCCACCGTGGTTACCTCTTTGCTTAACAAAGAACCCCGGCGGCACCCGCAGCCGCTGATGCAATCGGCCCGCAGGGCCATTGCGCTGCTGCAACAAACGATTGTAAAACTGGGCGGCGAAAAAGCTGTGGGAAAAGAAAGTCCTTTGGAAAGCCCCAACCCTCCGGAGCTAATGAATGCAGACGACCAGCTGATCAAGGACCAACTGGACTTCATTCAACGGGTGGTGGTTGATCTGGATAAAACCACCACTACTTTTATTTCTGAATAAACCACCGCAGGGCCAGCTCATAGCCCTTGAGCCCCAACCCGAAAATGCTGCCCACAGATTTGGCCGAAACATGGGACAGCTTGCGAAATTCTTCCCTTGCATGCACGTTGGAGATGTGCACTTCAATAACCGGAGCTTTTATGGAGGCAACGGCATCGCCAATGGCAACAGACGTATGTGTATAGCCGCCGGGGTTGAGGATGATGCCGTCATGGTCAAATCCCACCCGTTGAAGTTCGTTGATCAACTCGCCTTCTACATTGCTTTGAAAATAGCTGAACTGAATTTGCGGATACGCGGCTTTGAGTTCGTCCAGGTAAGCATCAAAGGATTGGTTTCCGTAAACGGAGGGCTCTCTTTTGCCCAGCAGGTTTAAATTGGGCCCGTTGATGATGGCTATACGCATAAAGCCAAAAGTAAAAACTAAAAAGTAAAAAAGGCGAGCACCCTGATAATGCCCGCCTTTAGAATTTTTCATTTTGACTTTTAGTTCTTCATCATTGCTATAAATTCATCAAAAAGATACCGGCTGTCGTGCGGCCCCGGAGTACTTTCGGGGTGGTACTGAACCGAAAATACGGGCTTGCCCTTGAGGCGGATCCCTTCAATGGATTGGTCATTGAGGTTCACATGCGTTATCTCGATCTGGTTGGCCTTTTTCACGGTTTCCGGATCCACGCCAAAGCCATGGTTTTGCGTGGTGATCTCACACCGGCCAGTCACCAGGTTTTTCACCGGGTGATTCATGCCCCTGTGTCCGTGGTGCATTTTAAAAGTAGGGATGCCATTGGCCAAAGCCAGCAGTTGGTGGCCCAAGCAAATACCAAAAGTGGGTTTATCTTCCTGCAAAATATTTTTCACCGTGCCAACGGCATACTCCATGGCGGCAGGATCGCCGGGACCGTTGGAGATAAAATAACCAGATGGGTTAAAGGCCTTTAACTCTTCTATGGAAGTTTTGGCCGGAAATACTTTTACATGGGCGCCCCGTTCTACCATGCAGTTCAGGATGTTTCTTTTGGTTCCGTAATCCAGAACCGCAATTTTTATGGGAGAAGCCGGATCGCCCAGTTCGTAGGGCACCTGGGTGCTGACAACAGAGGCCAGTTCCAGCCCCGACATATCGGGCACTTCTTTTAATTTATCTTTTAACACCGCTGCGTCCAAAATTTCAGAGGAGATCAGGCAGTTCATGGCGCCTTTGCTGCGGATGTGCGTCACCAGGGCCCGGGTGTCCACGCCTTCAATGGCCACAATGTTTTGGGCCTTCAGGTATTCATCCAGGGACATTTGTGCTTTGCGGCGGGAAAACAGTTCTTCCAGGTTTCGGCCGATCAGCCCTTTTATTTTGACACTATCGCTTTCCACATCAAATTCCGCCACGCCGTAATTACCAATATGCACCGTGTTCATGATCAGCACCTGGCCGTAATAGCTCGGGTCGGTAAATACTTCCTGGTAGCCGGTCATGCCGGTATTGAAGCAAATTTCGCCACCGGTGGTACCAATGGCCCCAAATGCCTTGCCATAGCAGGTGGTACCATCTTCTAAAACTAAAATCGCTTGTCGTTGTTCCATGTTGTTGTAAAAGAAATTATGCAAAGAAAAATATTCAAATAATTAATCTACGTTAAACTTTCCCACATCAGTGATTTGCCGCTTCCAGCAGCTCATAAAAAAAGCATCCGTCAAATGGCGGATGCTTTTTCATATAAAACATGCAATCATTAGCTTGCTTGTTCTTCGTTTGATTCGGTTTGAGCTTCGGCAGCAGGAGCAGCGGCTTCTTCAGCTTTGGCTTCTGTTGCTGTGGCTTTCTTTTTGGCTCCACCGGCACGACGGGTTCTTTTTGCACCTTCTTTCTTCTCGGTTTTGCCTTTGCCGTAGATCTCGTTAAAGTCAACCAGCTCGATCATGGCCAATTCGGCGTTATCGCCAGGGCGGGTACCCAATTTGATGATCCGGGTATAACCACCGGGACGGCCGGCTACTTTTTCGCTGATGGTGGTAAACAACTCCGTAACGGCAGCCTTGTCCTGCAAATAGCTGAACACCACACGACGCTGGTGGGTTTCGTTCTTTTTGCTTTTGGTGATCAGGGGCTCTACATACCCACGCAGTGCTTTTGCTTTGGCCAGAGTTGTAACGATACGCTTGTACTGGATAAGCTGACAAGCCAAGTTGCTTAACAACGCTTCGCGGTGCTCTTTTTTACGACCGAGGTTGTTGATTTTGTCTCCGTGACGCATGACATTTTCAATTTGAAAATTTGACAATTTGAAAATGTGACAATGATTGTCTCATTTTCTCCTCACCAAACCTTAGTGATTAAATATTTCGAATGCACCGTGTCAAGGAATAGCATTCTACTGTTTCTGTTATGATGATCTGATCTGAAACGGCTTTCATTGGCACATTTTCAAATCGTCACATTGTTTAATTAATAATCGTCTTTATCAATTCCCAGTTTGCCCAGGTCCATTCCGAAATGCAGGCCTCTTTCGTTCAACACCTGCTCGATCTCGGAAAGCGACTTCTGACCAAAGTTGCGGAACTTCATCAGGTCTTCCTGCTCATACTGCACCAGCTCGCTCAAAGAATTGATCTTGGCGGCCTTCAGGCAGTTGAAGGCACGTACGGAAAGATCCAGGTCTTCCAACGGCGTCTTCAACACCTTGCGCAGTTGCAGGGTTTGTTCGTCAACGATGTCTTCTTTCTTCTCTTCCTTGTTGTCGAAAGTAATGTTCTCGTCCGTAATGATCATCAGGTGCTGAATCAAAATACGGCTGGCTTGTTTTACCGCTTCTTCCGGGTGAATGGTGCCATCGGTAACAACTTCCATGATCAATTTTTCGTAGTCGGTGCGTTGCTCCACACGGGTGTTCTCAATGCTGTATTTTACATTTTTGATCGGCGTGTAGATGGCATCAACCGGAATATAGCCCATGGGGGCGTCCTTGGGTTTGTTCTCCTCGGCCGGCACATAACCACGGCCCTTGCCGATGGTGATTTCGATCTCCAGCTTGGAAGAATTATCCAAAGTACAGATCAGCAACTCAGGATTCATGATCTGGAACGACTGGGTTCCCTCTGCCAGCATGCCGGCAGTAAGTTCTGTTCTGTTTTTTATGGAAAGAGTGATCTTTTCATTTTGAACATCGTGGTCAACGATTTTTTTCAAACGAACCTGCTTCAGGTTCAGAATGATCTCTACCACGTCTTCAGAAACACCTTTGATGGTAGCGAATTCGTGATCTACGCCTTCAATGCGCACGCCAATGATGGCATAGCCTTCCAAAGAGCTTAGCAACACGCGGCGCAAAGCGTTTCCGATGGTTACCCCATAACCGGGCTCCAGCGGACGGAATTCGAATTGGGCTTCGAAATCGGTAACTTTTTGAAGAACGATTTTATCGGGCTTCTGAAAATTTAAAATTGCCATTTTTCTAATTTTCGGTTTATATCTTTTTCATCCGGAAAGGAATCAAAAGAAGATTTAAAGGTTTGTTGCTGGTAAAACGTCAAACGTGATCGGAGAAACAGTTTGTCGTTTCCCTTCTCACGTCCCAGGGTTACTTGCTATACAACTCGACGATCAGCTGCTCCTTAATATTTTCCGGAACACTTTCCCTTTCCGGGTAAGTTATGAAAGTTCCCTGAAATTCAGTTTCGTTATAGTCCACCCAGGTAAATTTAGGGTTGCGGCCACGGATATGGCTTGTAACAGCGGGATTGTCCTTTGACTTATCTTTCAAAGAAACAATATCGCCGGGCTTTAACTGAAAAGAAGGAACGTTCACCACCTCGCCGTTTACCATGATGTGCTTGTGGCTCACCAGCTGACGGGCTGCAGGGCGGGATGGCGCAATGCCCATGCGGAAAACAGTATTGTCCAAACGGGCTTCCAGGAGTTTAATAAGGTTTTCACCGGTAACACCCCTGCGGCGGGCAGCTTCATCAAACGTTTTGCGGAATTGCTTTTCTAGTACACCATACGTGTATTTGGCTTTTTGCTTTTCACGCAGCTGAAGGGCGTACTCACCTAAGCTTTTACGCTTACGCTGTGCACCGTGCTGACCGGGAGGGTTGGAGTTTTTACCTAACCATTTACCATTGCCTAAGATAGGCTCACCGAAAATGCGGGAAATTTTGGTCTTGGGACCGTTGTAACGTGCCATAATTGTTTATTTCATTTCCGCTTTTTAAAAACCGGTGCATTCATCGTTGAAAGCGGATAAAATTAATGAAGCACCCTTTGATTAAATGAAACCTTATTGGCTCAAAATATGTCAGATGTCTGATGCGAAAATGTCTGATTTGCTTATTATCAGTAAATCAGACATCCGCCATCAGCCATTATACTCTACGTTTTTTGGGAGGACGGCAACCATTGTGGGGCAATGGCGTAACGTCTTTGATCATCGTCACTTCAATACCAGATTGCGCCAGGGCCCTGATGGCGCTTTCTC
>JAEVYV010000064.1 GCA_023392575.1 Bacteroidota bacterium
GCGTTGCCAAAGCGCAGAAGATCATGAGTTCTCTTGTTTTAATATCCAGGCCGCCTCTTGTATAGAAATCGCCAAAACAGGACTCTGTTAACATAACGGGGATGGCCTCATCGAAGCCACCGGGCAAATCTTTCATCGCCTGTTTCATCCCGTCTCCATACAGCGGGAATTGTTTTTCTTTTCCTTTTTCCAATCGTTGGTTCTCTGCTACTGTTGCCTTGTTTTCCAAAGGGAGCTGAATATCCCTGCTTTTAAAAACATTGTTGATGGTATCCAGGGCATTTAATACTTTGGGGAAGCCAATGAAAGGAGCACATTGATAAACCACTTCCCTGATTTCAACAGGAGAGACGCCGATGTTTAAGGCTGCATTCGTATGAACTTTTAATTGTGGTAAGGTCTGATTAGTGGTCAGTGTTGTTATGGTGATGAGTTCTCTTGTTTTATCGTCGAGATTTCCGGTATAAAACACATCGCCAAATATGAGTCGTTGCAGGATGTTCATTAATTCGGGATCTGTTTTGCTGGCCAGTATTTGTTGACCAAACAACTCCTGGTACTTTTTTTCGGCTCTTTCTATTCTGCATGTATCAGCGGGGGCTTGTTTGGATGTTTTACCGGGCACCTGCGCCTTTACGCCCGGCAAAAAGAAGGTGATCGTTGCGATGGTAAATAGTATGCGTTTCATTGATGCTTCATTTGTGTAAGGCATTTCAATATAAAGTCAGCTATATCCGGTACTCTTCATCAGTTACTTTTTCCAGCCAGTCCACTGCTTTACCATCAAGCTGTTCCTGGATTGCGATGTGGGTCATGGCGGTTATTGGCGTAGCTCCGTGCCAATGTTTTTCCCCAGGCGGAAACCAAATCACATCGCCCGGACGGATCTCTTCAATAGGGCCGCCTTCCCGTTGCGCCCAACCACAGCCAAAGGTGATAATGAGGGTTTGCCCCAGCGGGTGGGTGTGCCAGGCCGTGCGGGCACCGGGCTCAAATGTTACACTGGCGCCGGCTACACGTGCCGGAGCGCCTGCCTGGAACAAGGGATCCAAACGGACCATACCGGTAAACCACTCGGCGGGTCCTTTGCCGGAAGGCTGCGAACCGATTCTTTTGATTTCCATATAATTTCGTTTTACTTTTTTAGAGTGCTAACCGTTGCTCACTTAAAATTCCTGCTTTGTTGGTCGGTATAAAATTTCATTGATGTCTACTTCCTCTGGCTGACTAATGGCGAAGGCCACGGCTCGTGCAAAGGAATCAGCAGGAATGGCATAATCCTTATAATACTGCTGCATGCCCCTGGCAACATCCGGTTCACTGATAGTGTTTGGCAGTTCGGTATCCACCGCACCAGGTGATATGATGGTTGTGCGAAGATTGTAGGGCTTCACTTCCTGTCGTAAGCCTTCCGATATAACCCGCACCGCATGTTTGGTAGCTGCATAAACCGCGCCACCGACACGCACCTTATGACCCGCTACAGAAGATACGTTGATGATATGTCCTGCTTTCTGTTCTTTCATGTACGGCAGTGCTGCCGCAATGCCATACAATACGCCTTTGATGTTTACATCAATCATCTGGTTCCATTCATCAAGCTTCAAACGGTCTAGTGGTGATTGTGGCATGAGCCCCGCATTGTTGATGAGCACATCAATACGCCCATAGGTTTGTACGGCTGCATCAACCAATGCTTTTACCTGGGCGTGTTTAGTAACATCGGTAGATAAAGCCTGGGCTTTACCACCCTTGTTGTTTAATTCGTCTGCCAATGATTGAATGCGATCCGCACGCCGGGCACCTAACACTACAATGGCGCCCTGGGCAGAAAGGTGTCTTGCGGCGGCTTCACCAAGCCCGCTGCTTGCCCCGGTAATGACAATTACTTTGCCTTCAATGTTATGGTTCATGGTTGTAATTTTTTGATGTGATGAAAAAGAAATTGATTTCCTATTTTTTAGTTTTTTTCCATCCTTTCTTCATCAGTAAACTTTTTTAAGATGAGGCCGGGATAAAACCATGCTTTTTTCAAAGGCCGTCTTTTTCTGTTCTCTGTTTGTTACTTTTTTTGCTTGCCCAAAAAAAGTAACCCAAAAAAGGGCCCGCAAATCCAAATGCTCCGCTGGATTTGCGAGGCCAGCGCACAGGCAGACAGTCCTTTAATGACAGGCTTTGTTTACGATAGTATGGTTGTCGTGCTAGGCGCAACTACTGCAGGCGCTGGTATTGATGTGCTGTTTATTATTGTTTTTTAGCCACATCGATTGCTTCGCAGTTCCGCTACTCTTTTCTTATAGCAGTTACAGTACATAGGGAATGCGGAATAAGGCGCTGCTCCTTTCTTTTAAGCATTAGAATATAGCCGGCTGCTGTTTTCTTATGCCGGACCTAGGTTAGTTTACAACAGGAAAAGTAGGAATGCTATATGGCCCTGTTAAAGCAATTATGTACGTGTAAACAACAATTCATACCAGCCTGCATCGGGACAGACGTGAAACGTCAAACGTAAAAACAGTAGGAACTATTTGGTTATAGTTCACCTTGTCTCACGTTATAATGTACTGATCATTTCTACCTCTTCTTCCTCAACCGCTTCACGGGTGGCTTTTTGAACAATGATCTTTCCTCCCAAAAGAAAAACAGAAAATGCGGCGATGGCACAAAAGCACATTACAGCAGCCATGGGCAATGCCGTGTCATTTTGGAAAAGACTTACCAGCGCCGATGCGGCTGCGCCAATGCCCATTTGAATAGCGCCCAGCAGTGCCGAAGCGCTGCCTGCATTATGACCAAACGCTGCTAAAGAAAGTGCTGAGGCATTAGGAAAAATAAAGCCCTGACAACACAAAAAAAGAAAAATCAGAGAAATGGTGAGGTATAATTCGCTCCAGCCAAAAAAGGTGAGGCCGGCCAGCGTAATGCCGATCAGGCTCTGGCTAAGCGTTGCCACCTTAATGATCTGTTCACTGGAATATTTTTTTAAAGCCAGGGTATTGACCTGACTGGCGCTGATGATGCCTACAGCAATCAGTGCAAAGATCCATCCATACTGTTTTTCATTCACCCGGAACACTTCCATAAACACATTGGGCGACCCGCTCACATAAGCTCCCAGACCGCCGTAGGCTACAGCTCCCGTCAACGCATAGACGTAGAACTGAGGATGCCGTAGAATACTCCAAAAGCTTTTGATGATGGCGCCTGCCTTTAGTGAAAAATGGGGATCCGGCTTTTTACTTTCGGGCAATAAAAAATAGACACCGGCGAGAATGATGAGGTTTACAAAAATCAGTGTTACAAAAACATAGCGCCAGCCAAACGCAGCGGTGATATAACCACCCGCCGTTGGCGCAATGATGGGCGAAACAGCCACCACCAGCATCAGCAGAGAAAATATCTTGGCATTTTCCTTTACGGCAAACAAATCCCGCACAATAGCCCGTGCTGCCACCATGCCGGCACAACCGCCTAAAGCCTGCAGCAGCCTGAACAGGATCAGTGCATTTACCGATGTGGCCATGGCACAACCGATGGTGGCCAGCAGGTAAATGCAAAGTCCGGCGTACAAAGGCTTTTTCCGGCCAAACCGTTCCAGCAGCGGTCCATACACCAATTGCCCAACAGAAATGCCGATAAAAAAGCTGGATAGCGACAGCATGACCTTTGCTACAGAGGTGTTCAAGTTTCTGGCAATCTCCGGAAAGGCCGGCAGGTACATATCAATGGAAAAAGGACCGATGGCGGTGAGCAGGCCCAGGATGAGAATGAGATAAAATCTTTTCGTAGTGCCGGGGTGATTCATATTGTATAAATGCCACAAAGATATTTCTTCAGCAGGCCTGCAGGTAACGACAATCAAAAGATCACGTAAGAATTTCAAACAATTTGTCTCCGAATGATAAAGGACGTTGCATTTTTGAAAAGCAGGTGGTATGCCAGATGGCGCTATCAGGATCATAGTTGATAGTTCATGGATAATAGAAAGGAAAGAGACTGTAGCTGTCTTACGTCTGCCGTCTCCCGATTGCTGCCTTGACAGGGTTCGGTATTAGGTTTTACCTGCTTCCTTCGTATAGTTTTGCTTCTGTTTGCGCCTGCAGCAGGGGCAAGGATACTACGAAGCTGTCGGATGTTTCCTGCACTACTACATCATGGCGGTTCAGCAGTTTGTATTTCTCCCTGATGTTGGAAAGGCCGATGCCGGTGGATTCTGATTTATGCACCCGCTTGGCCAGGGTATTTTGCACCACCAGGTTGGCTTCTTCTGTAGAATAAATACTTACCACCACGGGTTTGGTTTTGCTGATCACATTGTGCTTCACCGCATTTTCCACCAACATTTGCAGGCTAAGGGCCGGCAATTCGTGGCAGTGAAAGGCCGGGTCAATCCGGAGCGTCATTTGAAAACCTTCCCCATGCCGGGTCTTTAGTAAGTTGGCGTATGATTGAATAAAGCAGGTTTCCTGTTCCAGGGTGCTCATGCCGTTTTCATTGTTGCGCAAAAGGTAGCGGTACACTTTGCTTAACTCGTCCAGAAAAACCTCGGCCTGGTGCTTGTCTTCATGAATAAGGGCCAGCAGCGTGTTGAAGCAATTGAATAAAAAATGGGGGTTAACCTTTTGCTTCAGGTTTTCAAACTCCTGCATCAGCTGCATGCGTTCGAGCAATTCCTTTTCGTGGGCCGATTCTTTGTATTTGTCCTTTAGGTACATTACTTCCCAAAGGGTTTCAAAGATGATGTTGACGGAAAGTCCCACCAGGTATCCGTACTTCAGGTCGTTTTCCTGCAGGCGGTAGCCCATGATGTGAAACGAATGAAACACAAAAAAGATAATGAGTACCGAGGGCGTCATTACCAGGAGGTTGATGCCCAG
Organism: Bacteroidota bacterium; assembly: GCA_023392575.1. Classification (GTDB taxonomy): domain Bacteria; phylum Bacteroidota; class Bacteroidia; order Chitinophagales; family Chitinophagaceae; genus Flavisolibacter. Next base: position 4,878 of record JAEVYV010000064.1, read on the forward strand.
CTTGTACAACACCCGTTGCCGGGTTTGCTCCAGGGAAGGAAATTTGCGGCGCAGGTAAAGGTCATACTCCACATGGATGCGCCATGAAAAATAACCAATGAAATAAATGATGGGATAAGCAACAGCCGCCAGTTGCCATTCGCGGAACAACCTGCTGCCATATAAAATAGAGCATAGCGCCAGGGCGATGAATGGCATGGAAAGCCAAAAGCCAAGAACATAGGCTTTAGGTGGTTTTGACAATTTCATGCGTTCGTTTTTGCAGAATGGGCAATAGGATGGTTCTTTCACTGGTCCGTTCCTGAATGACAATGGGCGGTGCATTCAGCAGTTTGTATTTGTTCAGCAAATTGTCCAGGCCTTCGTCTTCTTCAAAGCTTACCGAAATGCTCTTTTCGTGTACACTGTGCCGTATGTACAGTTCTCGGTCGTTTTCATTGCTGATGTCAATGGTCAGCGGGTTGGCTTTACTCAGGGCGTTGGTGTAAATGATGTTTTCCAAAATCACATGCAGGCTTAAGGGCGGTATGTATTTTTGGCAAGCCTCTTCGTCTACCTGCACCGAAGCATGGATGGCTGCTCCAAAGCGGGTTTTGGTTAGGTAAAGATACGAGGCCGCAAATTTTATTTCGTCGGCCACCGGCACCAGCAATTCTTCATCGCTGCGCAAAAGGTAGCGGTGCACCCGGGTCATTTCTTCCAAAAAGGTTTCGGCGTGGTGCTCGTCTTCGGGTATCAGGCCGGAAAGGGTATTGAAGCAATTGAATAGGAAGTGCGGATTGATCTGGCCCTTTAAGCCCAGCAGCCTACTGCGCTGGTAGGCGTTGCGCAGCTTTTCTGTTTCGGCCAGGGAGCCTTTCCACTGTTCCCAGTTGGCCATTCCTTCAATAATAAAAATGGCTACCGTGCTGATGATGCAGCCGTACAGAACCGTCCACCAGTACATGGCGAGGTTAACGCTGCAGTCGATCAGCTGGAATTTATCGTGCAAATAAAACAACCCGGCGGTGCTAACTATGTTTAACACATAAAAGACGGGCAACATAGCGGCTATGCGCCGGAATAATTCGTTGTCGGCTGAAAGTCGGTTGCGGATGGCCTGGGCCGTTAACACATACAACACATGGGTAAGCAGCATATACAGGCTGCTGTACAACAGGGCCCGCAAAAAAAAGGACAGGGAGGAATAGATGCAGGCGCCAAAAAGCATCAGGTTGATGACCACAACATAAGGCAGGGTGATGATGAAAAACAGTTGTGGGTTTTTGAGGCTGGAGCGCTTTGCAGGCATAGATTGAAGTTAACTTTTCGCCGTCATATAGCAAGCAGTTTCAAAAGGCTTCTTGGGCGTTCTGCGGTACGGTAGGGTTTCTAAGAAGCCTTTTGAAACAGCTCTTTTGCCTCATGCTTACAAACCAGCATTAAAGGCAAAACGGCTCAGGTCCGGCTGGTGCTTTTTGGATCTTTGCAGTTCCCATTCGTAAAGCACCCGGTACACATCGCCAAAGAAGGGATAGCCAACTTCCCTGTACTCGTATTTGTTGTCGTTTAAGATGCCATCGGCATTGACATAAATAACGGCGGAAAGCATGAATTCAACCCCGTTTTTAAAATCGGCTACATAGGCGGCGTCGGTTAAAAAGCCGTACGACCAGCCGGTTTTGTTG
>JAEVYV010000134.1 GCA_023392575.1 Bacteroidota bacterium
ACACTTATGCGATCGTCGGGAGCGTCAGATGTGTATAAGTGACTGTCCGGGCACCACACCCCGTTGTATTCTACCCCACAGCAAGTAGAGTCAACGGACAATGCCGTGCAAAAACTACTACAGCTAAACGTGCCTAAAGAAAAAATAGTTATTGGCGCGGCCTTTTACGGAAGAATTTGGGAAGACGTTGCCGATTCAAACTTTGGCCTCTACCAGCAGGGAAAGTTTCAAACAAGTGTACCGTTTAAGGACTTTGGATCTCACCTGTCAACAGATAGTGGGTTTGTGTATCACTGGGATGAGGCAGCTATGTCGCCATACCTGTACAATCCCCAAAAATCTTTGTTCGTTACTTACGATGATCCCAGATCCATAGCGCTAAAGACAAAATATGCAATAGACAAAGGACTGGGTGGAATTATGTTTTGGGAATTGACCAGTGATGCATATAGAAATGGATTGCTGGATGCTATCGATAAAGCAAAGCATAACTATGCAAAGCAATGATCATAGCCAGGCAGGGGAGTACCAGGTTTCGAAAGGTTTTTAAAGCTTGGCAAAGAAGATTTCGGACTACCTGGTAGTTGATCTGCATGATCTCGCCTACTTCCTCATAGCTTAGTCCTTTGTAAATTTTTAGGTAGATCACTTCTTTTTGCCGCGGCGATAATTGGTTGATGCTTTCAAAAATTCGCTTTGCTTTTTCCTGGTCCTCCTGCGTATGAATCAAAAAAGTTTCATGGCTCAATTCAAACGGCTCATGGTTCACTCCTTCAATATTCTGAACCCGTTTGTGATCCCGGAAGGATTTGTACAATTTAAACTTCAGCGCTTGCAATAGATACGCTTTTACGGAATGAACAGGGGCTGGATTTTTTTTCTGCCAGAGTTCAATAAAAAGTTCCTGGATGCAATCTTCCAGGGCGGAAGAGTCCGCACAAATTTTACTCCCGTATTGATACAATAAGGAATAATGACGGCGGAACAGCTGTCCAAATGCCTCACGGTTTCCCTGTATGGCAGCATTCCATAATTCAATATCGGAAGGCAGGCAAAGCAATCATCGCAGTTTGAGGAATACCACTACCAAGTTAGTGAATCTTAGGCCCTTATTAGAATTTAATATGGGTTGTCAAAGGATGAGCTACATAATTTTTTTCCATTCATCATTACAACAAAGAAAGAACCGGAACTTATACCAAACGATCGGTAAGCATGCGGTTTAATTCTATAGAAGAGGTTATTGCAAATGAGCATTTCCAGGCCTGGTATTTCAAAAAAGATGAAACCAAGGCAAGGGAGTGGGAAGAATGGCTTTTAGACAATCAACACTACGTACCGCTGGTAAAAGAAGGCATTGGCTTACTAAACGATTTGCGCATAGAAGAAAAAGCTCCCTTGCCTGAAGCGGTAGAGGCGGCCCATCAAAAACTGCAACATGCGCTGGATGCCGCACCTGCTGTTGAGATAAAACCCAAAAGATTCCGCTGGTGGATGCCAGCTGCCGCCGCCGCTCTTTTGACGTTAGTGGGGTTTGCCTGGTGGAACGGGACTCCTGCCAAAACCAGACTGGGGGCCGCGTATGGAAATATCAGGAAGTATCAATTACCGGATGGTTCGCAGGTGACCTTAAATGCCAACAGCGAAGTGGTGATGAGTAAAAAATGGCATCAGAATACAGACCGTGAAATCTGGTTGCGTGGAGAAGCTTTTTTCAAAGTGCAGAAAACGCCTCAGAAAAATAAATTTATTGTGCATGCTACCAACATGGACATCATTGTTACCGGAACCCAGTTCAACATAGTCAGCCGGGAGGACGAGTCCAGTGTTTTCTTAACCGAAGGCAGTGTTACGCTGAAGACAAAAGACGGAAGGGAATGGCAGATGAAGCCGGGAGATTTTGTCAGGCTTGAAAAGAATATCCCCGCGAAAACAACCGCCGATCAGGAAAGCGTATTGGCCTGGAGGCAGTCGAAACTCAATTTTGAAAATACCTCTATGAACGACGTAGCAAAAATTATTTCAAGGCATTACGGGGTCACTGTTCATTTAGCAAATGCGGCCATCGGGGAGAAAAAAATCTCCGGTATCATGCCCAATAATAACCTGGATGTTTTGATAGCGGCCCTGGATGCGACGGGAGAATTTAAGATCAGCAAAGCAAATAACGAGATCATTATCTCAGATCCATAATACGTTCATTTTAAATGCTGCAATATGAGGAACACCCTACGCTTCTGCATGCTGGCAGTTGTATCATTGTGTTGTGCGATGGTTGCATCTGCCCAAAGTAAATATGCTTATTCCAACCATAAGCCCTACAGCAACAAGCTCAATGTCTCTTCTTCGCAAAATGAAAAACAAACCTTGTTTTCTGTATTAAAGGAGTTGAACCAGAGCAGGGGTGTTTACTTCCTGTTTTCTGATGCCCAATTGGCGGGCAGGCTCGTAAACCAGGTCCAGGAAATGCGGGCGGATATAGAAAAAACCCTGGACCAGGTACTTAGTAATACAGGGCTAAAATATAAAAAGGTTTCAGACAAGACATTTGTGATCCTGCCCGTAAAAGACATTCCCCAAAAGGCAAACGATCTTAGTTACGAAAATGCGCCTCCGCCTGTGGCGGGAGCAGATCATGTTTCTTCCGGCGCAGCCAGGGAGACGTTTGACGTGATAACTGGCCGGGTGACAGGGGCCGATGGCAAACCTATAGCAGGGGTGAGTGTAACGGTAAAGGGAACCAGCCGGGGCACGTCCACCAACGCTTCCGGTGAGTTTTCGATTGAAGCAAACAAGGGGGAGGTGCTGGTATTTTCCTCTGTTGGCTTCCAGGCATTGGAGATCGTGGTCACGGACACCAACATGCCCGTGGTTTTACAGGAAGCGCAGGGCCAACTGAACGAGGTGGTCGTAACCGCCTTGGGCATTCAAAGAAAGGCCAAGAGCCTGACCTATGCTACCCAACAGCTTAGTGGAGGTGAAGTTTCAAAAGTAAGGGACGTCAACGTTATCAATGGCCTTGCCGGCAAGGCCGCCGGTGTGCAGATTGCCCGCAGTGCTTCGGGGATTGCCGGTTCTGCCCGGGTGGTCATCCGGGGCAATAAATCTACCCGGGAAAACCAGCCGCTCTATGTGATCGATGGGGTGCCCGTGCCCAACTTTTCACCCGAGCAGCCCACCGATGTATGGGGACAATCCTCCGGCGCCGGTTCGGGCGGCAGGGATGCAGGGGATGGAATTTCCAACATCAGCCCCGATGATATTGAAAGCATTAATATATTAAAAGGCGCCTCTGCGGCTGCTTTGTATGGCAGCCAGGCGGCTAATGGCGCCATCATCATTACCACCAAAAGGGGTACAGCCGGTCAGAGCCGCATTGATTTTTCCAGCAACTTCACCATTGACAATATCCTTTTAAAACCCGAACTGCAATTCCGGTATGCGCAAACAATTCCAAAAACAGACAGTACCACCGGTACGGCAGAAAGCTGGGGCGCCAAAACCAGTGTTCCCGACCACGTCACCGATTTTTTCCAAACCGGTCTGACCTGGGTTAATTCCCTTGCCATAAGCGGAGGCGGCCCCCTGGCGCAATCCTATTTTTCTTATTCCAACACGTACAACAGGGGTATTATCCCCACCAGTACCTTTAAGCGCCATACACTGAACTTCCGGGAAACCCTGCGGTTGCTGAACGATAAACTCACCCTCGATGGAAATATTATGGTGGTGGCCCAGAATGCGCATAACCGCCCGGTTTCCGGCCTGTATAACAACCCCCTAACCGGTTTGTACCTGTTTCCCCGCGGGCTTGATTTTAATTATTATAAAAACAACTTCGAATATTTCTCGCCTTCCAGAAACGTGAATTTGCAAAACTGGTGGAACATCAATAATGAAAAAGGTTTTGTGGGCGATGACAATCAGCAAAATCCGTATTGGGCCTTGTACAGAAACCTGCGTGAAGATAGCCGTCAGCGGGGGCTGGCTTCCTTGACGGCAAGATACCGCTTTACCGAGTGGCTTTCCCTGCAGGCCCGGGGCAGTTTTGACAAATCCTATGATCAGTACGAATTAAAGTCCTATGCCGGTACCCAAAGTGTACTGGCGGCTGCCAATGGCCGCTATACGCTGGAAAAGGCGTTCAATACACAACTGTACGGCGATGTGATTGCCACCATACAAAAAGGCCTGGGTAGAGAGTTTGCGCTGACGGCGAACGTAGGTGCCAGTATTTTAGACCTGAAGGGCAACGACCGGGTGTTTTTTGATACCGATCCCAATGAGGGCCAGGGGTTGGAATACGCCAACAAGTTTATTGTGACCAACATCCGGCCCACCGCCTTAATCACCCAGGGCAGTATAGACCGCAAGCAAACCCAATCTGTTTTTGCCAGTGTCGACCTGGGACTGAAAGATTATTTGTTTTTGGATTTGACCGGCCGCAATGATTGGTCCAGCTC
>JAEVYV010000161.1 GCA_023392575.1 Bacteroidota bacterium
GAGGAGAAGTCAAACCGGGATTTAGAAGCGACTCCATTAGTGAAACGGCCCGGGAAATCGAAGCCGATCTCATTGTGATGGGGATAAGTCATGCGAAAAAAAAGCCCCTGGGCAGTACCACGTTAAAAGTCATGCGAAAGGCCCATGTGCCGGTACTGGTCGTTCCCGAAAGCGCTTCGTTTCATTCCATAAAGAACATTGTTTTGGCCGTGGATTTTAAGGAGATGCTTACCAGCTCATGCTTTACTCCCCTGTTGGATGTGGTAAAAAAATTTGATGCCTCGCTAAGGGTGTTGCATGTAGATAAAAAAGGCGCAGAGCTGAAAGTGTCTGAAGTGCCGGAGAAGCTCCAACTGGGTCTTGTTTTGGCGAAGTTTACCTACGAGTACGACCGGATTGAATCTGACGATGTGGATCAAGGCATAGAAGGGTTTGTTGATGCCCATCCCGCTGACCTTCTGGTTATGGTTGCGCATCCGCATGGCCTTTTTGAAAGGCTTTTTTCCCACCTCCATACCCAGGTTATCGGCATGGAGATCAAACTGCCCCTGTTGGTTTTAAAAACTCCGTAGGCCGGTTTGGTTTGGGCTGCCTTGCAATCAAACCCCCGGCTGATAACGGTCATTGTTCTTCGCTTGTTGATCCAATAGGTTTGGATATGCTTAAAAAGAATCACCAGCCCGTGACCCGCACAGAAGTACTTGTTGAACTGGGGGAAACAGCCCTGAAGGGAAACATTGCGGTGCCGCAACAAGCTCACTCTTTGGTTTTGTTTGCCCACGGCAGCGGCAGCAGCCGGTTGAGTCCCCGAAATCAACAGGTCGCCGCATTTTTAAATGCCCAGGGTATTGCCACTTTCCTGTTTGACCTGTTGACGAATAAGGAAGACCGGCTCTACGCCAATCGTTTTAATATTGATCTGCTTTGTCAACGGCTGCAGGCGGCAACCCGGTGGATGCTGGCACAGAGCGCCTATCAAAACCTGCGCCTGGGATATTTTGGAGCCAGCACCGGAGCGGCGGCGGCTTTAATGGCCTGCCGGGATGTGCCGCAGATCAGCGCCGTTGTGTCCAGAGGTGGCCGGCCGGACCTGGCAATGAACGCCCTTCCTTTTGTAAAAGCACCCACCTTGTTGATCGTTGGCGGACTGGATACAGAAGTGCTGGCGCTGAATCAAAAAGCCTATGCCCATTTGAATGGTGAAAGAAAACTGGAAGTAGTGCCCGGTGCCACCCACTTGTTTGAAGAAAAAGGAACGATGGAAAAAGTGTGTGTGCTGGCAGCCAACTGGTTTGAATTGTATCTGCAACCCCTGGAACTACACAAATAAATTTTAGATTATGTTTCAAAACAGAAGAGAAGCGGGCCTGTTGCTGGCAGAAAAGCTGAAGAAATACCAGGGCCTGCCTGGTGTGTTATTGGCCGTTCCCCGGGGCGGGGTTCCGGTGGCGTATGAAGTGGCCCGAAAGCTGCACCTGCCGCTGGAAGTAATGCTGGTAAAAAAAATAGGCCACCCATTAAATAAGGAGTATGCCATCGGTGCTGTTGGACTGGAGGATTATTTTGTAGTGCCACACGAAGATGTAGATGAGGATTATGTGCCGTTGGAAATAGAGAAAGTCAGGGCCGGGCTTCGGGCCATGAAGCAAAAGTTTATGGGCGCTAAAGAGCCGGAAAACCTGGAGGGTAAAACCGTAATTGTCGTTGACGATGGCATTGCTACGGGCAATACCCTGCGGGCCGCCATTCGAATCCTGCGCAAAAACCGCCCCGCCAAAATTGTGGTGGCGGCACCCGTAGTGGCCAGGTCTACCGCTTTGAAATTGCAACAGGAGGCCGATGAACTGGTGGCCCTGCTGATTCCGGAAACCTTTGGCAGTGTGGGCACTTTTTACCGCGATTTCCGGCAGGTGGAAGATGAGGAAGTGCTTGCCTGCTTAAGCCAACTGAATGCCCTGGGAAAGACCGGTTGATGCAGGCGGCTTCATCTATCTGCAACAGCAATGTCTTTCCCAAAACCATTGGATATGATTTTACATATTGCCCGCAATAAAATGATGCATCCGGAAGAGGTGCTTGCCGCAGATATTGGCGCCACCAAAACAAATATGGCGGTTCTTCGGTGGGATGAAAACAGGTTCTCCCCCGGTAAGCAAGCTACCTATCCCACCAAAACTTTTGCGAGCATAGAAACCATGATCCGGGAATTTTTGGGTAACGATAGAATGCCTGCAAAGGTTTGCCTGGCTGTTGCCGGTCCTGTAAAGCAGAACAAGGTGAATCTGACCAATGTGCACTGGCAAATAGATGGGCAGCAGCTTTCCGACCATTACCGCAAGCCGGTGTTACTGATCAACGATTTGGAAGCAACAGCTTATGGACTGGCCGTGCTGGAAGGCCGGGATGTTCATCTTGTGCACGAAGGAGAAAAGGATGAGGGAAACGTAGCCATTATTGCACCGGGCACGGGATTGGGCGAAGCAGGCCTGTACTTTACAGACGGAAGCTATTACCCTTTTGCCACCGAAGGCGGGCATTGCAGTTTTGCTCCCCGAACCGATACGGATATGGAGCTCGGTCGTTTTATCCAAAAAAGCTTTGGGCATGTGAGCTGGGAACGGGTTGTGAGTGGCCCCGGTATTTGCACCCTATATGATTTTCTGCGTTACGAGAAGGAACGGGAAGAGCCGGCGTGGATCCGGGAAAAAATGCTGCTGCACGATAAGGCTACGGTGATCACCTCGAATGCTGGCGAATGTGCCCTGTGTAAAGAGGCGCTGGATTTGTTTCTCCGGTATCTGGCCGAAGAATCGGCCAACCTGGTTTTGAAATTAAAAGCAACAGGAGGTTTGTTTATTGCCGGAGGAATTGTTCCGCATTTGTTGCCTTTTTTGCATGAAGGCGATTTTTTAAAATGGTTCTCTAATTGCGGCCGAATGAAAAGTTTTCTGCAGGCTGTTCCGGTACAGGTTGTCCTGAATACAAAGGCGCCCTTGCTTGGCGCCGCTTGCTTTGGCATCGGTTCGGATCGCTGATGCGGTTGTGCAGGGTCGTTTAAACCCGAACTTTTTTTCTTGCCGCCCACTACGATCCCTTGACATCGGTTTCCCATTTAAAGGCGTCTGCATCAAC
>JAEVYV010000178.1 GCA_023392575.1 Bacteroidota bacterium
GCCCTTGGGCGAACGGATGCTGCTGGCCCTGGAAGCCGCGCAAAAAGCCGGCGGCGATATCCGGGGCCAGCAGTCGGCGGCTCTGCTGGTGGTTCCCGGCAAATCGGAAGGCAAGCCCTGGGATGAACGGACGGTTGACCTGCGGGTGGACGATAACCCCACACCGCTAAAAGAACTGCGTCGCTTATACCTGGTGCATACCGCTTACCAGCACATGAACAATGGCGATCTGGCCGTGGAAAAAAACGACATGCAAACCGCTATGAATGAGTACAATGCAGCCATGAAACTTTTTCCCCGAAACCTGGAAATGCAATACTGGACCGCCATTACCCTAGCCAACAACAAGCAGGTTTCCAAAGCCCTGCCCATGCTGAAAAAAATATTTTCAGAAGATGCCAACTGGCGGGATCTCACCAGGCGGTTGCCCAGGGTAAACCTGCTTACCGTAAGGGAAGCGGACCTGAAAATCATACTGAGCTTATAAACCGGCTAAATTCCCTCTATCTGTCAGGTTCTAAAGGCATTTGGCTGTTTCAAACAGAAATAAAGCAGCCTGGTCCATAGCCTTCTGTCCGCAATACTGAAATATGGCACAGCTTTTTTGTGTAGATCAATAATCACCAAAAAACATTGTTATGCCTCAAAATCCCCTAGGTGCCCATCCACAGGATGATACCGACAAAAAACAAAATGAGGAACAATTTGAATCAGACACCCAAAAACTGGTTCGCCGCCATTTAGAAGACGAAAACCATGTTATTACCGAAGAAGAGCTCCGCAATGTCAGGGTAGGCATGTCTCCCCCACCCGATGCCCCAACCATGGAAGCCATCCATGAACGGGAGGAAAAAGCCGCCGACCGTAAGGTTGCTGATGAAGACGAAACAGCACCGGGAGAGCAACAGGCTACCTCCTGGGATATACTGAAGCCCGATGCCTGACTAATTAAAGCAGGCCGCTTTTAAACGGCCTGCCTGATTGATTTGTGCTTTTTTTTGGATTGGTAAAACCGGCCATTGCTATGGCTTAATGAGCGCTTTTGCCTCATTTACCAGGCAGGCGGCCTTCTCCCTCAGCCATTGTTTTTCCTCTTCCCGCAAAGTGATTTGGATCTTTTTTTGCGTATTGTCGGTAAACACAAGGGAGCTGATCTTTTGAGCGGTCAGTTTTTGAAGCGTGCCGGGTGTGATGGCCGCATTTCGGAACACAATGGTAAAAATGCCGTCGCAGTTCATGGAGCTGGCGTTTCGCTGGGTGCTTTTGCTTCGGGAGCTGTCAAAAGAAAAAGCAGCCGTGGATTGATCGTCAAAACAAACACCGTCGCCAAAAGAAAACAACAACCGTACCTCCTTGGCATCGGCAACCAGGTTCAATGCGTAGCGGCCGCCGCCCCCGGCAAACTTGATAAAGCCAGTGGAAAGCAGGGGTTGTTGGGTAAATTGGTCGGTTTCTTTTTTCAGCCCGCAGTCCTGGGCAAAAACAAGGGAGGGAAATGTTAATAAAACGAAAAGCAATTGTTTCATAAACCGGTATTGAATTTTAAAAATAGGCGCAAAAAAACCACAACCACTTTTAGCTTTGTTAAATTCAACCAAAAGCAGGTGATGCGGCACCAAAAATAACATTATCGGCAGGATGTTTTTTTATGGTCCAGCTACTTTTGCAAGGTGTTTCCAGCCCGGTTTTAGCTTAAACCTTAGTGTTAAATCAAATTCAAAAAGGATCAAACCATTTAAAGAAAACCGCTTATTGTAGAATTTTGAAAGGCAAGCATCGGCATATGTTCAAAAAACTTTTATTCAGCACACTATTCCTTTTGGTTGCATCCTGGCTTTTTGCCCAAACCACGTACCGGGTTTCGGGAAAAGTCACCACCAACAAACTGGAACCGCTTGCCTTTGTTAGCATCCAGGTGGGGCAATCGCAGGAAGGCACCATCTCCAAAGAAGACGGCAGTTATGGGTTAACGCTGAAAGAAGGTACCTACGACCTGATGGTGAGCATGGTGGGCTACAAACAACAAATCCTGAAACTCACCGTTACCAGGGACTATGTGCAGAACATCATTCTGGAAGAAGACGACACCAAGAACATGGAAGACCTGGTTATCCGGGTAAAGATCAAAGACCGCTCGGAAGAGATCATCAAAAACACCATTCGCAGCAAAGACGCCATTGTGGGAGCGGCGGGAGCATATTCCGCCAACATGTACATCAAAGCCATTCAGCAGGATTCGGTTTTGCATAAAAAAGAGAAGGCCAAAATAGATACCAGCCTGCTCAACGACCCGAATGCCGATCTAACCGGCATGGCCATGGCCGAAGTGTCCATCCGGCTGGACTACGAACCGGAAAACCACATAAAGGAAGAACGCCTGGGCGTAAAAAAGAACGGCGAAGCCGACAACTTGTTCTACCTCTCGGCAACAGCGGGTGATTTTAATTTTTACCACAACCTGGTAAAAGTGCCCTCCATTTCGGTCACACCGTTCCTGTCGCCGGTTAGTTACAGTGGCTTGCTGGCCTACAAGTTCAAAATGCTGAAAATAGAAAAAAGGGAAGGCAAAAGGGTCTATGTCATTTCTGTAAAACCCCGCCAGATCAGCAATGCCACGGTAGAAGGCGAAATAACCATACAGGACAGCACCTGGGCCATTCTGCACACCCGTTTTCGCTTTCCCAGTTACCATTTGACCGAGTATGATTTTTTTGAGGTAGAACAGAATTACAGTTTTGTGCAAAACCGGGCCTGGATGCTCAGCCGCCAGCGGTTCAGTTATTATTCCAAATCGAAAAAAAACAGGCTGTCGGGACAAACCCTGATTACCTATTCTGATTACGAGTTAAACAAGCAGTTTCCCAAAAAATATTTTGGCGTGGAAGTAAGCGCCACCGCCCAGACGGCTTATGAAAAAGACAGCACCTTCTGGCAAACAGTGCGTACCGAACCGCTTACCGAAAAAGAAGTTCGTTTTATCCGCTACCAGGACAGCATCTACCGGGTGACGCATACCGAAGCTTATTTGGACTCGGTAGAAAGGGCCAACAATAAAATTACCTGGAAAAAACTGGGCTTTTTTGGGCAGATTCTTAGCGACCGCAGAAAGGAAAGAACCTGGGTGGTGCCGCCCCTCATCTCCCTGTACGAACCGTTGCAGTTTGGCGGCGGACGGCTGCGCCTTTCCTTTGATTATTTCAAGCGCTACACCTCCCGAAAGGATATTTCCCTGTACTCCGAAATAAGTTATGGTTTCCGGAACAAAGACATTAACGGAACGATTGATTTAAAACGCATGTACAATCCCTTCAACCGTGGCTATTATCATTTCCGTCTTTACCGCAGTTTCGATCATATTTACGAAGGGGATGCCTGGATCAATCAAATCAAAAGAAGCAGCTACTTCCTCAATAATTATTTTGCCATTGGCCACGGCCTGGAGGTGCTGAACGGCCTGAACATTTATACCGAGGCCGACCTGGCCCTGCGCCGTTCGGTAAACGGTTATAAAACCAACGATAAACTGGACAGCCTGTTCAAAGACATTCTGGACAACAACAAACCCGTGGCCTTTGATCCGTACAACGGCGTTTATTTAAAAGGCACCATCCGGTACACTCCGGCCCAGCGCTATGTTCGGGAGCCCCGGGAAAAGATCATTTTGGGATCGAAATGGCCTACCTTTTATGTAACGTATTACAAAGGAATTCCCGGCCCCATCAAAAGCGAAACCGATTTCGATTATCTGGAATTTGGCCTGGAGCAAAAGATCAACCTTGGCTTGTTGGGAATTACCCGGTACACGGCAAAAAGCGGCAGTTTCCTTCGCCGGCAAAACCTGAAACTGCTGGACTACTCGTATCAGCGCCAGGGCGACCCGTTTCTGTTCATGAACCCCGACGAAGCGTTTCAGGCGCTGGATTCTACCTTTCCCTTGTTCAACCGGTTTTACAGCAGCCATCTGGTACACGAATTCAACGGGGCGCTGATCAACAAAATCCCTTTGCTTAAAAAACTCCAACTGCGTGAAATTGTGGGCGGGGGTTTCCTCATTGCCCCGGAACGCAACCTGCGTTATGGCGAATTATTTACGGGGGTGGAACGGGTGTTCAAATGGCCCTTTAATCCGCTCACCAAATTCAAATTGGGCGTTTACGTTGTAACCTCGGCGGCCAACCAGTTTAAAAATCCCGTGCAGTTTAAAGTTGGGTTGACCACCTGGAACCGAAGAACCAATAAATGGAACTAAGGTGATTGGGGAATGAGCGGCAGCTTTTGCTAGCGCAAGGCTTCAAAACTATATTTGACCGCACTCCAAAACGCATCCAGGGCAATAAGGCGGGGTTTGAAAAAGGAGATCAGCGCAGGCCAGTCTTCTTTTTTAAAAACGCTAACCCCGGTTATTTCGGTATAAATTCGGCTTAGCAGCTTTCCGTGAAGGTCGGTAGTATGCAATTGCCAAAGCCAGGCCTCGCCCAGGCTTTCCTCCAATAGCTTTTTCAATTCGGCAAACTGCTCAAAATAAAGCTGCTGAATGCCTGCATCTTTATGGGTGAGTTCGATGGCGATGGAAGCGGTTTTGTTATCGGCCTGCATGCGGAAATAAATATCCTTTTCCCCGGTTTTGTAATTTACCCAGTTCACCTTTTCGCCTTCGGCCGATAAAACCGGCGCCATATATTTTCCGAAACTGGTCCAAAATTCTTGTTTTAACTGCGAGGCCTGTTGTCTGGAATACATGCGGCAAATTTAATGATGGGCACTGGGAAAAGGCCTTCCTAAGCGCCAAAGCACAAACGAATAAAAAGCCAAAAATTCTTCTGCGTTTTATTCACCTGGCTCAACCCATCTGCCCAAGAAAACGTATATTCATATAAGCCCTCATCTTCTTTAAAAAATGCAATACCCAGAACGACCTTTCAATCAGTTGCATGAGAAGGTTCATTGCTTTTTTGATTTTACTGGGTTTTTCCTTCACCGCCTCGGCCGATCACATCACCGGCGGCGAAATGTTTTATACCTATGCGGGAAAAAGCGGCTCCGAAAACAAATACCTCTTCACCCTGAAATTGTTCATGCGCTGCAACAGCGGCCGGCGCTTCAACGATCCAACCACGGTGTCCATCTTCGACCGGAGAACACATGAACGGATTCGGGATTTATCGGTTCCCTTATTGCGGGAGGAGAATATCCGGCTTTCGGATAACAACCCCTGTATCACCAACCCGCCTCTGGTGTGTTACGATGTGGCGTATTACGAATTCCAAATTTTGCTGCCCCCCAATCCAAACGGTTATGTTGTGGCCAGCCAGGTCAATTTCCGAATTGCGGGAATCAACAACCTGACTTCGGGTTATAACCAGATCGGCGCCACGTATACGGCCGAAATACCGGGCACAACGCCCAACCTGGCAACCGATGAAAACAACAGCGCCCATTTTACCGGCACCGATCTGGTGGTTGTATGTGCTTCCAACAGCTTTTCCTACAGTTTTGCCGCTACCGATTTGGACGGCGACCAGCTCCGTTACTCTTTTTGCGAAGCATACGCCAGCGGTTCCTCCGGCACCAATGTTCCCCCTCCGCTTCCCCCCTACGAGCCGGTGCCGTACGGGCAGGGATTTGATGGGTCCAGGCCGCTGGGCAGCAATGTTCAAGTCTCCCCTACTACCGGGTTGATTACCGGCATCGCCCCCCGCGCCGGTGTGTATGTGGTCACCGTATGCGTACAGGAGATGCGCAATGGAGTGGTGATTGCTACTCAAAGAAAAGACCTGCAGATCAACATTACGGAATGCTCCATTGCAGCAGCCAGTTTGTTGCCCGAATACCAGCTATGCAAAAACACCAAAACCCTTTCTATTTCCAATTTATCCACCAGCCCCCTGATTCGCTCCTATAGCTGGCAAATCCTCAATAGCAGTGAAACCATTATCGCTTCATCCACAGCCTCTTCTCTTTCCTATGAGTTTGCCGACACCGGCCTGTTTAAAGTGCGGCTGTACATCAACAAAGGCGACCAGTGTTCCGATTCGGCAACGTCTCTGATCAGGGTGTATCCCGGGCTGGCGGCGGGTTTCGATTTTTCGGGCATCTGCGTTACCAAACCCACCTCATTTTTGAACACCTCCCAAACTGTTTATGGAACCATCAACTCCTGGTCATGGGATTTTGGCGAGGCGGGAACCCTGGCTGACACCTCGCATGACAGCAACCCTTCCTATACCTACGCACAGCAGGGAGCAAAAAACGTAAGCCTGGGCGTTGTTACGACCAAAGGGTGCACAGACACGATCACTAAAAACCTAGCCATTGTGGACAAACCACCCCTTGGCCTTGCTTTTAAAGACACGCTGATCTGCAAGGGGGACACGTTGCAATTACAGGCATTGGGCGGTGGCAATTTTAGCTGGACCCCCACGGCCAATACCATTTCTGCCACCAGCGCCAACCCCCTGGTTTACCCGGCTACCACTACGCAGTATGTGGCAGAACTGGATGACAACGGCTGCAAGAACAAAGATTCGCTGCTGGTGCGGGTGGTGGATTTTGTGAGCCTGGCGGCAAGAAGCGACACCGTTGTTTGCGAGCACGACGAAGTACAACTGGGCGCTGTTACCAATGGCCTTCAATACAACTGGTCGCCGGCCGGTTTTGTGAACGACCCTTCATTGCTGAACGCCGTTGCCCGGCCCGCCACTACCACCACATTTAAAATAACCGCCGCAATTGGACACTGCCAGGCAACCGATGAAGTAACCATCAAAGTGGTGCCCTATCCCCAGGTAAATGCCGGGGCCGACACCCTGATCTGTTATAACGCGGTTTGCCAGCTACAGGGGACAACCAACGGAAGCTCCGCATTCTGGTCTCCAGCCCGTTTGCTCTCCGATTCGGCCAGTCTGCGCCCAACGGCGCGACCCACCATATCCACGGCATTTGTATTAACTGCGTATGATACCCAAGGTTGTCCCAAACCGGCAAGGGATACGGTGCTGGTAACGGTGCTTCCCAAAATCATTGCCGGTGCAGGAGGCGATACGACAGCCGTCATCGGGCAACCCTTGCAATTGAATGCCAGCGGCGGGAGCAGCTATTCCTGGTCGCCGGCTTTTAATTTATCGGCAACCACCATAGCCAACCCCGTAGCGGTGTTTTATGAGGCAATCGACCAGATCCGCTATAAAGTACTGGTGTACAACGAAGCCGGTTGCGTTGATTCGGCTTTTGTTCGTCTCCGAATCTTCGACTCGTCCCCCACGGTGTTCGTTCCTTCGGCCTTCACCCCCAACGGTGACGGAAAAAACGATGTGTTGCGGCCCATTGCTGCCGGCATGGCCCAAATAGAATACTTCCGCATTTACAACCGATGGGGCCAACTGGTGTTCCATACAACGGTAAATGGGAACGGGTGGGATGGGAAAATTGCCGGAAAAGACCAAAGCTCCCAAACCTTTGTGTGGGAGGTAAAGGCCAGGGATTACAAGGGCAGGCCATACGTTCAAAAAGGATTGGTGACAATGGTTCGCTAAAACCAAAGCCTCTGACGGCTGAAACGCCTAAAAAAATTTGGGAAAAATAATTTATGGCACGTTATTGTCAATAAGAGCAGAGAAACAAAACGATTTACTATGAAACAAACGTGGAAAAGTTTATGGGAGGATAAAGAAACCAATTCAGAAACCTTTCACTTGGGCTCAACAATATTTATGGTGCTGGCCTTTCTTGCCTTTTGGGGTATTAGCTTTTACGTACTCATAAACAGCATTGCTTAATTTTTGTACATAATGTAACCTTCAACCTGCAAAAGCCTCATTGGGGGCTTTTTGCATGAACCAACGGCCCCTTTCAAACATTTTGATCAAAATGCAGCTGAATGGCCTTTGCCGAAGCGGTGTGTAAAAAACGCATCAATCCCCATGCGGAGGCTTGTCGCGGCGGCGCTGCATTCCATAAATGCCCTCATATTTTTTATTAATAAGCCTGCTGATCTTGCGAATGCGGTCACGCCGGTCTTCAAGACTTTGCCAGGAGGCACCGGCCTTTAAGGCCTCCGAAAATGCTCTGGATTCATTCATGTACGTCTCCAGGAGAGTACGAAGATCCAACCGATCGAGTTCTTTTTCCATAATTGTCCCAAATCAAAAACACACTTCTCTTTGCCTGCAAATAGCATTCCGCAGTGCAGCCCTTCAGGCGAATACGCTTTATTTTTGCGCCATGGCGCAATCCTTAAATTTTTCATTTGCCTCCGAAGCAGATATTCCACAGTTGGTAAAACTGGTAAACAGCGCTTACCGCGGAGACAGCTCAAAAAAAGGCTGGACAACCGAAGCCGACCTGCTGGACGGCATCAGAACAGACGAAGAAGCCTTGGGCCAACTGATGCACCAACCCGGTTCCGTTATTTTAAAATGCACCAATCAGAACAACGAACTGGTGGGTTGTGTCAACCTGCAAAAGCAGCAAGCCAAAATCTATTTGGGCATGCTTACCGTATCGCCGCTCATACAGGCTCAGGGTATTGGCAAAAAGATGTTGGAGGCAGCTGAAGATTATGCACGCCAGGAGCATTGTTCTTCCATTGTGATGACGGTGATTAGTTTGCGAAAGGAACTGATTGAATGGTACGAACGGCGGGGCTATCATCAGACCGAAGAACGACATCCCTTTCCCAGCGATCCCCGGTTTGGCATTCCCAGGCAACAACTGGAGTTTGTGGTGATGGAAAAACTGCTTTCCTGTCCGCAGCCGGGCGTTCAAGCTTGATTGCTAGTTTTTGTTATGGATAGGATGTACAGGCGCAGGCCGGAACACTGTTTGACAATCCAAACTTCAAACGCCGATTTAAACCCCCAAACAGTAATTTTGCGCCATGCCCACAAAACTTTCTGTAAACATCAACAAAATTGCCACCCTGCGCAACAGCCGCGGCGGCAACAACCCCGATGTTGTAAAAGCCGCTGTTGACGCCCAGCGATTTGGCGCCGACGGCATTACGGTTCACCCCCGCCCCGATGAACGCCACATCCGCTACAGCGATGTGCGGGAAATAAAAAACATCATCACCACCGAGTTCAATATTGAAGGCAACTGCCGGGAACAAAAATTTGTTGACCTGGTTTTGGAAACCAAACCCCACCAGGTGACGCTTGTCCCCGACGAGTTGGGGCAAATCACTTCCGATCATGGCTGGGACACCCTTAAAAATCAGGATTACCTCAAGGAGATCATTGCCGTATTCAAGGCCGCCGGTATTCGGGTATCCATTTTTGTTGATCCGGTGGTAAAAATGGTAGAAGGAGCCGCCACGACTGGCACAGACCGGATTGAGCTTTATACAGAAGCTTATGCCAAGCAGTTTGCCGCCGGCAATCGGGAGGCCGCTATTGCGCCGTATGTTCAGGCCGCCCAAAAAGCAAAAGAGTTGGGATTGGGGCTGAATGCCGGCCACGATCTTGACCTGCACAACTTAAAATACTTCAAACAAAACATTCCCTGGCTCGACGAAGTAAGCATTGGTCATGCACTTATTTCCGACGCCATTTATTTAGGATTTGAAAACACCATACAGCTTTACAAAAGGCAACTGGCGGAATAAATTATTTTGTAGTTTCTAGTTTGTGGTTTGTAATTAATTTAGACCGGAGTGTCTTTATAGAAATGGACCAGGCTTTAGTATTTATACTTATAGTCTTTTCAAATTTTTGAGAACCCTTCAATTACAAACAACGACAAACCACAAACTATAAACTCATAACGCCGGAATCAATGGTATGGCGGGCAGAGCCGGCGATGCCGGTGCGGTAGCTCCCAAAGCCCCAACAGCCGTAGACTTCAGGGTTGACCCCAATTGGCCTGCAATAAGCTTGGTGACACCGCTTGTTTTTTTACGTTGTTTGGAAATAATATAACCAATGGCAAACAAGGCAGCAGCTATGGCAATTTTTTTCAATAAAGTGCCTTTGGGGGCCGGAATGTGCGTAGGCACCCCGTTCTGGTCAAAGGTTGCCGCCTCTTTTACATAGCGCCCCTCTGCGGGTATGCCCCACTTCCAGAAGTCCCTTGCCAGTTTGTGCAGTTCCTTTCGGGCCTCATCACCATACATGGCATGGCCGTGACCGGTGGCAATCACATTGGGTTCCAGCGCTGCCAGTTCCCTTACCGAACGGGCGGCTGACCCCCAGTCGGGTGTAAAGTATTTTGGTGGGCCGCATACATATCTTTTTTGCGTGGCCACCGCCAGCAGCGACTCCTGCATGGTGGTCACAAAAGCATCGCCGGCAATCAGCACCCCATCCTTTTCGCGGAACAAACTGATATGCCCCGGGGTATGTCCCGGCGTGTGCATCCAGCGCCAGTCTTCCAGTTCGGGAATGGTACCGTCTGCCGGCAATTCCCGCAGGTAAGCTTCGGCGTTAATTGGTCCTTTGGGGTAAGCAAAAGACAGCAGGGACATCATACCACCCCCCACCGATGGGTCGCGTGGCGGATAGGAAGCCTTACCGGTCAAATAGGGCTTTTCCATGTGGTGGCAATACACAGGCACATCCCATTCTTCTGCCAGCTCCAACAGCGAACCACGATGATCAAAATGACCATGCGTCATCACAATCGCCCTGGGCACACTGCTTTTGCCAAACAAGCCGCTCACCAAACGCCTCAGCTTTTCGGCCGTGGTCTTCAGCCCCGTATCTACCAAAACCCAGCCGGTTGCTTCCCGGTCCTTAACAATGTACACATTCACAAAAATGTCCTTCAACCGCCACACGCCAGGAGCGATCAGCCAACTGCAGCTTCCCGCCACTCTTTCTTCCGTTGCACTATGCTCCCGCCTGTCCACAATTGCCCTGTTCATAAATATGTTTTTAGTTGATGAAGGCGAGGCAAATAACATACCACGGGGCCAGCGTTCCGGAGCCTATGTTCAGCCCGATAAATCATCATTGCTTCAGCATACAGCTCTTTCAGCACTCCATGCGCTCTACTAAATTATTGGAATAAATCAAGGTAATACCGGGCTGTACAAGCGCAGTCATTTTCCGGAGAGCAGAAATCCAATGCCCTTCCTTACGTGGCCCCGTTGTGTCGTTTTTCTTTCAGCAGGTGTTTAAAACGGCTAAAGGTTTCGGGTTGAATATTGAGGTAAGATGCCAGGTATTTTTGGGGTACCCGTTGCAGCAATTCGGGATTTTTGTTCACAAAATCAATAAACCGCTCTCTCGGCGTCATCCGGATCATATTGATGTGCCAGCGGTCTTTTACTACTGTGGAAAAAGTGGTGATCAGCCGGCCCAGGCGCTCCATCTTGGCACTGGTTGAATATACTTTTTCCAAATTCTCATAGGTAATGGAGATCAAATTGGTCGGCTCAATGGCTTCCAGGCAAAACTCCGAGGGAGCACGGCTGTGAAACGATTCCAATGCATTGATCAAATGCCCTTCGGTAGCCAGTTGCGTGATCACCTCCGTTCTTCCGCTTTTGTAATACTTGCGCACCAGGCCCCGCAGCACAAAATTCTCGTAGTTTTCTACTTCGCCGATCTTCAGGATCACTTGTCTTTTTCTGAACTGCCGCAGCTCCAGATACGGCGCTATCACCTCGTTAAACTCACTTTCGCTCAGATCTATGAATTTATGAAGGAATAAAAAAAATGGACGAAAACTCTCCATATGAGGTATTTAAGTGTGGGCTGGAAGATTCTATCTATTAAGTTACATCAATTAT
Organism: Bacteroidota bacterium; assembly: GCA_023392575.1. GTDB lineage: Bacteria > Bacteroidota > Bacteroidia > Chitinophagales > Chitinophagaceae > Flavisolibacter. Next base: position 11,729 of record JAEVYV010000178.1, read on the forward strand.
TGTTTTTATTAAAAATTTTAACAATGAAAAAAGACTTCCTCAAGCCTTGCTGTTCAATGGTTTATCGCCGCCTGTTTCAACTTCACACCCAAAAATTTCAACAGGCCCGGAAAGCTGCCAATATGAAACTGAACTTAAATAAAACCTTAGTTTTGCCGATTATTTAAACAAACTGCGCATCAATGACACAGAAGATCAAAGTAGCCAACCCGGTAGTAGAACTGGATGGCGATGAAATGACCCGTATTATTTGGAAGTTTATCAAAGACAAACTGATCCTGCCCTATTTGGATGTGGACATTAAATATTACGACCTTGGTATTGAGCACCGCGATGAAACAAACGACCAGGTAACTGTGGATGCCGCCAATGCCATTAAACAATATGGCGTAGGTATTAAATGTGCCACCATTACCCCGGACGAAGACCGTGTGAAGGAGTTTGGCCTGAAACAAATGTGGAAGAGCCCCAATGGTACCATCCGCAATATTTTGGACGGCACGGTGTTCCGTGAGCCCATCGTTATTCAGAACGTGCCCCGCCTGGTAACCACCTGGGATCGTCCCATTGTGGTGGGCCGTCATGCCTTTGGCGATCAGTACCGGGCAACCGATTTTGTAGTGAAAGGAAAGGGTAAGCTCACCATCACCTTTGAAGCCGAAAACGGCGAAAAACAAGAGTACGAAGTGTACAACTATACCGGCGAGGGTGGCGTGGCCCTGGCTATGTACAATACCGACGAAAGCATCCGCGGTTTTGCCCGCAGCTGTATGAACATGGCCCTGCAA
>JAEVYV010000320.1 GCA_023392575.1 Bacteroidota bacterium
AAAGCCAGATAGGGTAGCGGAAGGGAAGTCTTGTCGGCAGGGATAAATTCTCTTTAGTTCCGTTACCGTTCATTGATAATTAATTATTGGCTTTGCTTAAGCGGACCTTCCCAATAATCAGTAATAAATAATTAATAATGCTATGTGAAGGAAGCTTAAAGGGTAGATTCACTCCCATTCCCATTGGCGAAAAAGTTAATTCTCTCTTCCTTTTCACAATCTTTCATTTCAAATTGGCAAATTACCCTTGCCCCCTTACCTTTGCAGCCGAAATTGAAAACCCCTTGTGTCGGGTTGTTTTCAATTGAAAAATCTTCTTTTAAAAGCTATATATGGCAAAAGTTGGTAAGGTAAAACAAATCATTGGCGCCGTGGTGGACGTACAGTTCGAAGGCAGCCTTCCTGAAATTTTCAACGCATTGGAAATAAAAAGAGACAATGGCGATACGCTGGTGTTGGAGGTGCAAAATCACCTGGGTGAAGACAGTGTTCGTACCATTGCCATGGACGGTACAGAAGGATTGACCCGTGGCGTGGACGTGGTGGACACCGGTGCGCCCATTAAAATGCCTGCCCGCGACGAGATCAAAGGCCGTCTGTTCAACGTAACCGGCGACCCCATTGATGGTTTGCCTCCGGTGCCCAAAGTAGATGGTCGTCCCATCCACGCCAAGCCCCCGGCTTTTGAAAACCTTTCCACCGCTACGGAAGTTTTATTTACGGGTATCAAGGTAATTGACCTGATTGAACCTTACGCAAAAGGTGGTAAAATTGGTCTGTTTGGTGGTGCCGGGGTGGGTAAAACCGTATTGATCCAGGAATTGATCAACAATATTGCAAAAGCTTATTCCGGTTTGTCCGTATTTGCCGGTGTGGGCGAACGTCCCCGTGAAGGAAACGATTTGATGCGGGAGATGATTGAAGCCGGCATCATGAAATATGGTGATGCGTTCAAGCACAGCATGGAAGAAGGCGGTTGGGATCTGAGCAAGGTAAACATGACCGAGCTGGCCGATTCTAAAGCCACTTTCGTGTTCGGACAAATGAACGAGCCGCCAGGAGCCCGTGCCCGTGTGGCCCTTTCCGGTCTGACCATTGCCGAGTACTACCGCGATGGCGATGGTACGGGTAAAGGCCGTGATATCCTGTTCTTCGTAGATAACATCTTCCGTTTCACCCAAGCCGGTTCTGAGGTATCTGCCCTGTTGGGCCGTATGCCTTCAGCGGTGGGTTACCAGCCCACGCTGGCCACCGAGATGGGAATCATGCAGGAGCGGATCACCTCGACCAAAAATGGTTCGATTACTTCCGTACAGGCGGTGTACGTACCGGCGGATGACTTGACCGACCCGGCTCCGGCAACAACATTTGCCCACCTGGATGCGACAACGGTATTGAGCCGTAAGATTGCGGACTTAGGAATTTATCCTGCGGTGGATCCGCTGGATTCCACGTCAAGAATCCTGATGCCTTCGGTGGTGGGTGAGGCGCACTATAACACAGCCAACAGAGTGAAATTAATTCTGCAGCGCTATAAAGAATTGCAGGACATCATTGCCATCCTTGGTTTGGATGAACTGAGCGATGAAGATAAATTAACGGTTTCCCGTGCCCGTAAGGTGCAGCGCTTCCTGTCGCAGCCTTTCCACGTGGCGGAAGCCTTTACCGGTTTGAAAGGCGTGTTGGTACCGATTGAAGAAACCATCCGTGGCTTTAACATGATCATGGACGGCGAGGTGGATGAGTACCCTGAAGCGGCCTTCAACCTGGTAGGTACGATCGACGACGCCATTGAAAAAGGTAAAAAACTGTTGGCGCAGGCGCAGGGATAAAATCAGTTTATAGTTTTTAGTTTGTGGTTTATAGTTGGCGGAAGCAAATTAAACTTTCCTTCTTTGTGAGGTAGAATAACATAAGTGACCACAATTATAAAGGCAACTATAAACTACAAACCATAAACCACAAACTTTTTCTATGACTTTAGAAATATTAACTCCAGAACGCAAATTATTCAGCGGCGAAGTGTATGGGGTGCAAATGCCCGGCATCAGCGGTTCCTTTGAATTGTTGGAAAAACATGCGCCTTTTGTAAGTGCTTTAAAAGCTGGTCGGGTTAAGGTGTTGCGTGATAAACAAAACCATACTGCCAGTTATGACATTCAGGGTGGTTTTGTAGAAGTGCTGAACAATAGAGTAACCGTTCTTGTAGAGGGTGCTGCAATAGTGGAGTAAATAAATAGTTTATAAATGGTAAAAAGGCCGCTGTTAATCAACAGCGGCCTTTTTGTTTTCAGGTGGTTGGGTGACAAGAGTGCTTTTTCTCGGTTTTGTTACTGCTTCCCGAATTTTCAGGTAATATTTTGCCTGTTTTGCTGATGCCGGAACAGCCATTACGTTAATTATTTCTAAAGAAAATCAACTTGTTATGGCATGTGGATTGTAGTTTATGAACAGCAAAATAAAACCAAGTGAAAATCGCACAAATAGCGCCTTTGTATGAGGCGGTTCCTCCGAAATTATATGGCGGGACCGAACGAATTGTTCATTATTTAACAGAAGAGTTGGTAGCGTTGGGCCATGAGGTTACTCTTTTTGCCTCCGGCGATTCTAAAACCAGGGCCCGGCTGGTGGCGCACGTGCCCAAAGCCCTTCGTTTGAACAAAAATTGTGAAGATCAGCTGGCTCCTCACATTGTACAGTTGCAGGAGATTTTGGAACAAGCTGAAGAGTTTGATGTCATTCATTTTCATACGGATTATATTCATTTCCCCTTCACCCAAAAACTTGCTGCGCCCCATGTTACCACGCTTCATGGAAAGCTCACCATTCCGGAACTACAGCTGGTCTATAATAAATTTCCGGATCAGCCGGTCATTTCCATTTCCAATCAACAGCGAAAACCACTGCCTCAGGCCAACTGGTTGGGTACGGTTTATCATGGATTGCCGGCCAACCTGCATAAACCCGGGAAGGGGAAGGGTGAATACCTGGCTTTTTTGGGACGGGTTTCCCCTGAAAAGGGGCTGGACAAGGCTATTGCTGTAGCAAAAGCCACGGGCATTAAATTAAAAATCGCTGCTAAAATTGACAAGGCCGATCGGGAGTATTACGAAGAGCACATAAAACCGCTGTTGGATCATCCGTTGATCGAATATGTTGGCGAGGTGAATGAAAAGCAGAAAACCGAATTTTTAGGCAATGCCCTGGCCCTGCTTTTTCTGATCAATTGGGAAGAGCCATTTGGGTTGGTGCTGATCGAAGCGATGGCCTGCGGTACCCCGGTTATTGCCTGCAAACGCGGCTCGGTGCCGGAGATTATCGAGCATGGACGAAACGGCTTTGTTGTTCGAAACGAAAGGGAAGCGATAAAAGCAGTAAGACAAATTTCACAGATTGACCGCAGCCAAGTCCGCCAAAGCTTTGAAGAAAGGTTTACCTCGCGTCGGATGGCGCTGGATTATATGGCGGTCTACCAATTGTTACAAAAAAAGACAAAAAGAAAGGCCAACCTGGTCATCGCTTTGGAAGACAGAAAGTTGTCAATCATTTAAAAACCTCCCTATGTTGCCGCATACCCCTGGAATAACAGAAGAGAGCAAGTACCACATTGGTGGAGATGTCGTGTATGTAGACGACCGGGTTCGGGTGTTGAACCATTTTGACACCTTTGGCATTTTTGACCGCTGGGGCGATATCCACCCACAGGGTAAAAAATTACACGGCATTTACCATCAGGGTACCCGGTTCATCAATAAACTGGAATTGCGGGTTAATGGTCACAAGCCCTTATTATTGAGCTCTGCCATCAAAGAAAGCAACCAGGAGCTTTCCGTGGATCTGACCAATTCGGCTTTTGAGGATTGCGAACTTGCCGAAAACACCATTCATATTTCCAGAAGCCAATTTGTGCGCAACGGTATGTTTCATGAAGAGCTTCATTTCAACAATTATGGACTCAGTCCTTGTTCCTTGTACGTAACGCTGTCCTTTGGCGCTGATTTTAAAGACATATTTGAAATAAGGGGTGTGGAACGGAAGGTGGAACACCCCAGGCACGAATTGATCCATGAGGACGGCCGCATAATTTTTGAATACAAAGGACTGGATGACGTGTGCCGCCGCGCCGAAGTGCGGCTGGAAGGCCAGGGCCACGAGATCAAAAGGAATATGTGTATATGCTCTTTGCACCTTCTGCCGCAGCAGCCCCAATGCCTTCGTTATTCTATTTTTTTCGATGCAGGAGATACTGAGTTGGCTACGGTGCAATACAAAGAGGTGAAAAAAGCCATGGAAGAAGAACGGCAAACAGCACATCGCATCTTTGCCGATGTCGAAACGTCCAATGAGCAGTTTAACCACTGGCTGGAGCGGTCCCGGGTCGATCTTTTGTCGCTGCTTTCGCAAACACGGTTCGGTAAATATCCTTATGCCGGCGTGCCCTGGTACAATACAGCTTTTGGCCGCGATGGCATTATCACCGCCATGGAAACCCTTTGGCTGGCCCCGGAGATCAGCAAGGATGTCCTGCGGTTTTTGGCCTGCTGGCAGGCCAGGGACGATGATCCGAAAAGCGATGCGGAGCCTGGTAAGATCTTGCACGAAACCCGTTCAGGGGAAATGGCCAATACCGGGGAAATTCCTTTCGGCAAATACTATGGCACCATCGACGCCACGCCGCTGTTTGTCATGCTGGCCGGAATGTATTACGAACGCACCGGCGACAAGGAAACCATTATGCAAATATGGCCCAACATCAAACTGGCCCTGCACTGGATTGATGAATATGGCGATCTGGATGGCGATGGGTTTGTGGAATACAAGCACAAGGCTGCAAATGGTTTAACCAACCAGGGGTGGAAGGATTCTTTTGATTCGGTGATGTATGCGAACGGGGATTTGTGCGAACCGCCAATTGCTTTGTGTGAAGTGCAGGGGTATGTTTACGGAGCCAAGAAATACGGTTCTGCACTGGCTGCCGTGTTTGGCGAAGAGGAGCAGTCGCAAAACTTGTGGATGGAGGCAGAAACATTAAAAAAGAAGTTTAATGAGCAGTTTTGGGATTCGGAACTGGGCTGTTATGTGCTGGCCCTGGATGGAAACAAAAAGCCCTGCCGGGTGGTTTCTTCCAATGCAGGCCAGTGCTTGTTTTCGGGAATTGTAGACGAAGATAAGGTCAGGTTGCTGGTGGATACGCTCATGCATCCCGATATGTTCAGCGGCTGGGGAATCAGAACCTTGTCTGCGGTCGAAAAAAGATACAATCCCATGTCCTATCATAATGGCTCCGTTTGGCCGCATGATAATGCCCTGATTGGATACGGGCTTTCCTTGTATGGCTACCAAAAGGAAGTGCATGAAATTTTAAACGCCCTGTTCAGCGCTTCTTTATTTATCGATCTGCAAAGACTGCCCGAGTTGTATTGCGGGTTTAAACGCAGGGCCAACGAGGGACCAACGGCTTATCCGGTTGCCTGTTCCCCCCAGGCCTGGTCGGTGGCCGTGATCTTTCTTTTGTTACAGTCCTGCTTGCACATCAACATAAATGCAGTGAACAAAACCATTGTGTTTAACAATCCCGAGCTGCCTGACTACCTGGATAAAATAACGGTCTCGAATTTAAAACTGGGCGATCAGGAATTTGTTTTCAGCGTTTTTCGCCACCAGCACGATGTGAGTTTTAATGTGATTTCCAAGCCAGAAGGCTGGGAGCTATTGATTAAAAAATAACGCCCCCTGTCCCCCTAAAGGGGAGACTTAGGTGGAAGAAGCTTTTTTGATAGCAGCCGGTCCCTTAAGTATAGAATTAATGATTTTGTTACCGGCTTTATTGCTGCTATGGGCGCTTTTGTTGTCCCGATAGCTATCGGGACTTCCTTGTGCGTTCGGTAACACTATTCAACCAAGGTGTTTCCTAAAAAATTCTTTCTAAAAAGCAAGAAAGTAAAGAATGATATGATGGATCTAAGTCCTCCCTCTAGGGAGACAGAGGGCAATCTCCCCTTTAGGGGGACAGGGGGGCGTTAATTCAGCTGCGGATCGATGGGGAAATTGATCATGATTTCAAATTCGCCGCCCAGGTGTTTTAAGGAGTCTTTCCAGATCTCTTCCGCATTGGGATGAAAGACAAGGTTGCGGGCTGCCTCTACGGTAAGCCAGGTCTTTTCAGCCATTTCGGTTTCCAATTGACCAGAACTCCAGCCGGAGTAGCCAATATAAAAGCGGATTTTTTCGGGGTCGGCACGGCCGCTGTTGATGAGGTCTACCACAGCGTCGAAATCTCCCCCCCAATAGATGCCCTTCATAATTTCTATGCCTCCGGGGATTTCCTTGGGATACCTGTGCAGAAAATGGATCGTGTTCATTTGAACCGGTCCACCGTAGTATACCGGTAGCTTATGGCCTTCTACTTCGGGAATCAGTTCATCCAGCGTGTTTTCGTATTGACGGTTGAGTACAAAGCCAATCGTTCCATCTTCGCGGTGCTCGGTTAAAAAAACCACGGTTCGCATAAAGTTGGGATCTTTTAAAAACGGATCGGCAATCAACAAAACACCGGCTGCGGGTTGTACCATAGGCTGTCAATATCTGTTAAATATAATGCATAACAAACTTATGCCATCGTAAATGAGGAACACAGCAATATTTTTGCAATCAGGTTTTTTTTATCATCTTGCCGTTTGTGAAAAGAATTTTTCCCATAATACTTGTTTTGATCACCTTATCGCTCCTGGGTATCATTTATATTCAGATCAACTGGCTGAATAATATGGTGCTTTTGCGCAAGGATCAGATAGATCAAAAAGTAAGAGATATCGCCAAGCAGGTAGGTGAAGATCTTTCCCAATACAAAGGATCGGTGTCTTCTTCCGGCACCAAACCGTTCCCCGACCTCAATAATTTTTCCCTGGATTATCCCCGCACCTATAATGTAAGCCAGCGCTTTACCACCCAGGAGTTGTACGATAAAATCAAAGCCAGTTTTGCGGCAGCGGAGCTTGATAATATTCCATTTGAATTTGCCCTGGTAACGTTCAAAAATGAAACCATCGGGCAAATGGAGCGGCAGTCCAACAATTTTACCAACTGGTACGAGGATACGGCCAATTACTATTTCAAGGCCTATCCCATTGTGCCACCCAGCGGCTCGGCGGCAGAAAACCTGACGGCTAATGAGTGGATCATCATTGTGGTGCCCAATGTGACAGATATTGTGTACAAAGGCCTTCGGGGAAACATTGCGGTGGCCATTCTTTTTACCCTGGTCATTTGCGCCGCATTCTACCTTACCCTGCACACCATGCTGCGGCAAAAAAAGTTGAGTGAAATTAAAAACGATTTCATCAACAACATGACCCATGAATTTAAAACGCCCATTGCCACTATTTCGCTGGCGGTTGATGCCATTCGAAACGAAAAAGTGCAGCGGGACACGGGAAAGCTTTCTTATTTCAGCGAGATCATCAAGGAAGAAAACCAGCGGATGAACCGCCAGGTGGAAACCATCCTCAGGTCTGCTCTGATGGACCGGCAGGAGGTGCAGCTAAGCCTCAAGCCCCTGCACATCCACACCATTATCCGCGATGTGGCTGATAATTTCATGCTGCGTTTGCAGGAAAAACAAGGCATGCTGGAAATGAACCTGGGGGCGCAGGACGATTTGATCGAAGGTGATGAAGTACACATGTCCAACCTGATCAACAACCTGATGGATAATGCCGTGAAGTATTCGAAAGACAATGTGGCGCCCAAAATCTGCATTACCACCACCTCCAATGACAAAAAGTTTATCATCAAAATTGAGCACAACGGTATTGGCATGACCCGGGAAACGGTGAAAAGAATCTTTGAAAAATTCTACCGGGCCCACTCCGGCTACATTCTCAATGTAAAAGGGTTTGGCCTGGGACTAAGCTATGTAAAAACCGTAGTGGAAGGACATGGCGGAAACATTAAGGCTGATAGCACCCTGGGCAAGGGCAGTTGTTTTACCATAGAACTTCCCTTGATGCGGGAAGAGAATTGATCCAGCAATCGCGGTTTGGTGTTAGTCGGCAGCTACCTTATTGATCCTTTCTCCACAACAAACTACTGTCCCCATAACTTAAAAAGCGGTACTCATGGTTCAGGGCATGCTGGTACACCTTTTTCCAGTCTTCGCCAATAAAGGCCGCTACCAACAAGAGCAGCGTTGACTGCGGCTGGTGAAAATTGGTGATCAAACCAACGGCTGTTTTAAAGGCATAGCCCGGTACAATGATCAAACTGGTTTTGCAGTGGATTTCGTTTACCTGTTGCGTTTCCATCCGGTCCAATAAAGCACGAAAGCTATCGGCGCACGGCGGGCTGCCGTATTTTTCGGAGAGCTCGTAGGCTTCCCATTGATGCAGTACGGCTTCTGCATCCGGATCGTTTTTTAGTTTCACGCCAAGCCAGTACAGGCTTTCCAGCGTTCTTAAAGAAGTGGTGCCTACCGCAACAATTTTTTGGGAAGCAAGCAGGTGTTCCAGGGTTTCTTTTTTTACGGTAAAGGGTTCGCCATGCATTTGGTGCCCGGCTATGGTTTCTGTTTTTACCGGCTTGAACGTACCGGCGCCCACGTGCAGGGTTACATAATCAATGGCGATGTTTTTTTGCCGCAACGCACGAAAAATATCTTCGGTGAAGTGGAGGGCCGCGGTAGGAGCGGCCACCGATCCTTCGTGCCGGCCAAAGACGGTCTGGTACCGATCCCAGTCCATTTTTTCAGCCTTTCTTTTTATATAAGGCGGCAAAGGAATGGCGCCTGCGGCATGCATGATCTGCACAAAGGGCAGGTGCGCCAGCTCCCAGCGAAACTGGATCAAAAAATGATCTTCTTCTTTTTCAACATACTGCGCCGTCAAACGAACAGAGGCTCCGTCAAGGTCAATGGTTTTTTCCAGGATTTGTCCGGGCTTCCACTTGGAGGCGCCGCCAATCAGGCATTCCCACACCGTGCTTTGGGTTTGCTGCATGGCTTGTTCCATGCTTTGTTGGTGTGGTTCCAGGCAAAAAATTTCGATGACACCACCGGTTGGTTTTTGAAACAACATCCGGGCCTCAATAACCCGCGTGTTGTTTAAAACAAGGTTGGTGTCTGCTGGGAGATATTGGGGCAAATGATAAAACCGCTCATCGGTGATCTGGCCCTTGTCATAAACCAACAGCTTTGATTGATCCCGGGCCCCTAAGGGGTACTCGGCAATTTTTGCATGGGGAAGTTCGTAGGTAAAATCCCGGATCAGGATCGTATCGGCTAAAATTTTCATGCGGCAAACGGCGGCATTTTACGTTTAAAAATAGATAAGAGAAGGGGTTATGCACCTCTTTTTACAGTTATCCACACTTCATTCACAGCTCTGGGCGCTCAAAAAATCTCCACTTTCCTAAAACCCTTATTGAATAAGGCTTTTAGACCTTTTTCACTTGTGGAAAAATTAAGCGAACCAAAAATGATGTTGTAAAGTGGGAAAAAGTGTTATTTTGTGTTAAATCAAGCCATATTCCTCCAATCCATTGAAAATGACAGGTTTTATCGGCGAATTTCAATCAACCTTGGACACAAAAGGTCGCTTTCTCCTTCCGGCAGGCTTAAAAAAGCAACTGCCTGAAGGCGAAAATACACGTTTTGTTATCAACAGAGGTTTTGAGAAATGCCTGAGCCTGTACCCAATGCAAAGTTGGGAACCGCTTTTTGCCAGAATGAGCACCTTGAATGATTTTGACCCGGCTGTCCGGAGTTTTCGGAGGTATTTTTTGAACGGCGCTACCGAAGTGGAACTGGATTCCGCAGGTAGGCTTTTGTTGCCGCCCAACCTGAAGGAATACGCCGGATTGGAAAAAGACATTGTGCTGGCATCGGCAGTGGATAAAATCGAGATATGGTCGGTAGATAATTATAATAAGTTCTTTGAATCGTATTCGCCCAATGATTTTAGTGCCCTGGCGCAACAGGTAATGGCCGGTGGCTTATCAGGCAAAGAGCAGGGAGCATAGGATGAGGGACAATCTAATTATTCAAACAACTCCTTGTCATGGCTGAAAAAAATTACCACATACCGGTGTTGCTCCATGAGGTTATTGATCACCTCAACATTCGGCCCGCCGGGGTCTATGTGGATTGCACGTTTGGCGGGGGCGGTCATGCAAAAGCGATTTTGGAAATACTGGGTCCAGACGGAAGGCTGGTGGCTTTTGACCAGGATGCCGATGCCAGGCAAAACCTGCCCGTGGATGACCGGGTGATTTT
>JAEVYV010000396.1 GCA_023392575.1 Bacteroidota bacterium
GGGCTGGGTAAACCCTGGTCGGAAGAATCCCCGGTTGTGGAAGCGCCGGTTGTGCCCCTGGCCAGTTTTTATCCCAACCCGGTTGCTAATGGAATTGTTTTGAACCTGAACGACCAATGGATCGGCAAGCAATTAAAGGTCGTTACCGCCGAGGGCGGAAACGTGAAAACCATTTTTGTAACCACCAGCCGGCAACCGGTTGATTTAAGCGGCTTGAAAGCCGGTATGTATTTTCTATATGGCGAAAATGGTGCAGAAAAGCTAGTGGAAAAGCTGGTCAAGCTCTGAGCCTTCGGTCATTAATTGCGCAATTTTTTGTCCGACCACCGGCGCCAGCGCCACGCCCATGCCGCTCATGCGTACCGCACAAAATAGATTCGGTGCCAACTCCTTTACAATGGGTAATTTTTCGCTGCCCATGGCCATGATGCCTGCCCAGCGGTGTTCGATGCGATACTCCTCTCTGTGGTTGGGAAGAACGACCTCGGCCAGGTATCTTTCCAGTTCCTGCTGGATGAAACCGGACGTATTCATGTCTGTGGTTTCTTCTTCCAAAAAAGCTTTGTTCCTGGCCCCACCCAACAAAACCCTGTTGCCCAGGTTGCGGAAATAATAAAACCCTTCGTCGGAATGAAAGGTGCCTTTCCAGCAAAGGTTTTTGATTGGAGAGGTGAGAACCACCTGCCCCCGTGCCGGCACAATATCCATTTCCGGAAACAAGCTTTTGGTGAATGCATTGGTGCAAAGCAGCAGTTGACGGGCCGATAAATTGACCGGATGACTGGTGGTTAGTTCAAAATGATCGTTTGTTCGTTCAAATTTCTGTACCTCCAGCGCATTCAATACCTGAACCCCCATTGATTGCACACGAATCAAAAGTGCCTGCAAAAGTTTGCCGGAGTGCAAATAGCCTTCCAGGTTGTTTTTTACAAGGTGCCTGGTTTGTCCAAAACCCATGCCGGCAATTTTATCATCTGCCAGCTTGTAGGTTTTTTTGGAACCCGTGATGGGTTTCAAGATCGAGTTGATGTATGCAATGTTGTATTGGAGCTGATCCGGGGAAACGGCGGCAGCGTCATCGTACAATTCATATCCGCCGCACAAATCAAAATCAATCACTTCTTTTTTAAAATGCTTTTGAATGCGTTCCAGCCCCTTGTAGCGCATCTCCACCAGTTCCAGCATTTTATCCGTACCCATGAGCTGAGCATCGTGCACCACCTCGCTCAGGCTGCCAAAACAGGCAAAACCGGCGTTGCGTGTGCTGGCACCCGTTGGAATCAACCCTCTTTCTAAAACGGTGACCCTTAGCCGGGGATGTTTCTTTTTCAGGTAAAAGGCCGACCAAAGGCCTACAAAGCCGCTGCCAATGATGATAACGTCCTGAGGCGCATAAAAGCTTTCTTTTTCCCAAATGGAGATTTGCATGATACAAATATCGGAAATCATCGATGCCCATGGCCGGGGAGCAGAAGTTCTGCAGGGCAGCTCCTGGGTTCTGCATGATCGTAAATCTCCTTGGAATTTTCCGCTTCCGCTAAAATTAAATGCTATTTAACCTCGTTTTTAGTTCAGGGCTATTATATTCGGTTTATAAATTAATTCTATGAAAAAAACGATCCTGCTTTCTTCTTTCCTGCTGGCGCTTCTGTCGGCTGACGCACAAGGACTGAAAGGCCTTTTAAAAAAAGATTCGTCCGGCAAAACGGGGCTTGGAAAAATCGTCAACACGAATTCGAAAAGCGGTTTGAGCAACGACGATATCATCAGTGGTTTGAAAGAAGCATTGAGTGTGGGAACAAACAACGCTTCCAGGCAGTTATCCTCGGTGGATGGCTTCTTCAAGGATGCGGCCATTAAAATATTAATGCCCGAGGAGGCCAAAAAAGTGGAAAGCAAACTGCGCAGCCTGGGAATGGGCAAACAGGTGGATAATGCCATTTTATCCATGAACCGGGCCGCGGAAGACGCTTCAAAAGAAGTGGCGCCCATTTTTATGAATGCCATTAAGGGCATGAGCATTGGAGACGGATTAGGCATTTTGCAGGGCGGCGATTTTGCGGCAACCCATTATTTAAAGGACAAAACCACCGCTTCGCTGACCGAAAAGTTCAGGCCCATCATCGAAGCATCGCTGCAAAAAGTAGATGCCACCAAGCACTGGAATGCCGTGTTTACCACGTACAATAAGTTCAGTTCGGAAAAGGTAAACACCGACCTGGTTGCTTATGTCACAGAAAAAGCGCTGGCTGGTCTTTTCCATCAGGTGGGGCTGGAAGAGCAAAAGATCCGCAAAGATCCTTTTGCCCGAACCACCGACCTGCTGAAAAAAGTATTTGCCAATTGATGGTTGACGAAAGTAAAAAAAGAGGGGAAGCCACCGGCTTCCCCTCTTTTTTATGGGCTTTCTAAAACAAAAAACCAAAGGAAACCCCCGTTCTAAAACCCGGCAAAGCTCCTTTGAAGTTGGCCATTACGGTCCGGTTGGCCTTATCCACCCTCACATCTGTTCTGTTTTTGACAAAGGGAAATTGGTTGATGAAGTCGCGTATGTTGTTTTCGGCTTCGCTGGCTTGCACGGAATTCCAGGCAAGGGCATTGGAGGTTTCAACAGCCTTAAAGTTGTTGGTAGAAGAATTGATTTCGGGTCCGAAAAAGAAAAGGTCGATGAGAAACCTTTTGCCGATTAAAAACTGGGCGCCCAGTTGCGCCCCTACACCAAAACCATTGTAGTCGTTTGTAAAATCCATCACTACGGATTCTCCGGTTAGCGTTCCCGTGCCGGCCCCTTCGGCCGTATGGTGTACGTATTTAAAATACGGTTCAAGGTAGAATCCCTTTAATTGCTTTTTGGATAAATAAAGACGGTAGCCTGCTAAAAAGGAAGTGGCTTTCATGGAAAACGCGGCGTCTTTTTCCTGGTAGGTAAAGCTGCGGCGGGTGTTTGCCGGCAACCCGATTTTGGCCGTTAGTGAGCGGTTTCCGAAATTATATTCGCCCTGCAGGCTGATGCTGCCCACAAAAAGACCCGTAGGCGCCCATTTCAATGCAATGGCCGGTTGGGAAGCTGGTTCCTGGGCGGTTGCCGGTTGCAACAGGCAAAGCAAAGTCCATAAAAAAAGTATGTTCTTCATAGTAAGCACAGTAAATATTGGGGATAAGAGTGTAAAAACCGGACCAATGCTGCATCAAAAAAGCCTTTCGCTTTTAAGCGAAAGGCTTTTTGTATCATCAGATGCGGGTTTTTACTTACACCGTTTATAGGTGGATGGCTTCGCCATAAGCTACCTCAATAGCGTCTTTAACGCTTTCGCTGATGGTTGGGTGCGGATGAATGCTGTTGAGCACTTCGTGATACGTGGTTTCCAGTTTGCGGGCCACTACCGTTTCTGCGATGATCTCGGTCACGTTGTAACCAATCATGTGTGTGCCCAGCCACTCGCCGTATTTGGCATCGAAGATCACTTTTACAAAACCTTCGGTGTGGCCCGCAGCGGTAGCCTTGCCGGAAACGCTTAGCGGGAATTTCCCAACCTTGATCTCATAACCAGCCTCTTTTGCTTTTTTCTCCGTCAGGCCAACCGAGGCGATTTCCGGCGTGCAGTACGTACAGCCCGGTACATTGCCATAATCCAACGGCTCGGGCTGGTGGTTGAATTTCTTTTCGTTATAACCAATGCTTTCCACGCAAATGATGCCTTCTTTAGAAGCTACGTGTGCCAGGGCCTGGCCGGGAACACAATCGCCAATGGCATAAATGCCGGGAACGCTGGTTTGATAAAATTTATCTACTGCAATCAATCCTTTTTCTGTTTTCACACCCAGGCTTTCCAGGCCAATGTTTTCGATGTTGGCAGAAACCCCTACGGCGCTTAACAAGACATCGGCTTCCAGAACCACATCGCCATTGGCTGTTTTTACCGTGGCTTTTACCCCGTTGCCCGAAGTATCTACTTTGGTTACCTCAGAAGAGGTCATTACCGCTATACCTTGTTTTTTCAAATTCTTTTCCAGCTCTTTGGAAATGTCTTCGTCTTCTACAGGAACCACTCTGGGCATAAACTCTACAATCGTAACCTTGGTGCCCATGCTGTTGTAGAAATAGCCAAATTCTACCCCAATGGCTCCGCTTCCAACAATGATCATGGATTTGGGCTGCTGGGGCAGCACCATGGCCTCGCGGTAGCCAATGATTTTTTTGCCATCGATGGGCATGGCAGGCAACTGGCGGCTGCGGGCCCCGGTGGCAATAATAATGTGTTTGGCCTCAACGGTTTGCTTGCTGTTATCGGCAGCGGTTACTTCAACCTTCCCCTTAGCCACCACTTTTCCAAAGCCATTGATGACGTCGATTTTGTTCTTACGCATCAAAAAAGTAACGCCTTTGCTCATTTTATCGGCCACGCCGCGGCTTCTTTTGATAACCGCCTCAAAATTGTGCTGGCCGCTGGCTTCTATGCCAAAGTCCTTTGCGTGCTTTATATATTCATAAACCTGGGCGCTTTTTAGCAGGGCTTTGGTTGGAATACAACCCCAGTTCAAACAAATACCACCCAGGCTTTCTCTTTCAATAACTGCTGTTTTAAAGCCTAACTGTGCGGCACGGATGGCGGCTACATAGCCACCAGGCCCCGAACCAATAACGACTACATCGTATGCCATGTGATTTTAGATTTTAATTTTCAATTGCTAATGGAGCGCCTCTTTAAGGCAATTGAAAATGAATCATTGACAATTGACAATAAAAAAGCGGCACGAAACTACTTTAATTTGACTTACCTTCAAAAGAAGAAAGAGGGGGTAAGGTTTTTGTGATAAACTTTTTAAGCAATTGAAAGTTGCCCATCAACAATTGACAATACTATGGATCGGTTTAAGGAATACCTGGAAGAGCAAATGGACCTGAAAAGGCCCTGCACCATTAAATTTCGTTCGATAGACGGG
>JAEVYV010000388.1 GCA_023392575.1 Bacteroidota bacterium
TGCCAAAACTGTTTCAGGGACATTAGGAGTGCAAATGAAAAAAAATGTTGAATAGAATTACAAACCCGGAAACCGGATCAACAAACACAATCGGCGTTTTGCGGGGAGCGGCCGGTCATTTAATCACCACGCTTCCCAGCTTTCGGGAAAGCTCTATTTCCATTTGTTTTAAGTGCTGGTGGGTCAGGAAAAACGTTTGTTGTTCCGAAGGTTCAGCTTTTTCCAGGTCGGTCTGGTTTTGCAGCAAGAGCCGTTTGATTTTTCGGAGCTTTAAATAATTTATGGCGCTTTCCACTTCTGCGTTGGTGGTGTCTTTTTGAGTTTTTAAAAAGCGCATCAGGCTTTCTTCGTTTTCCGGTCTTATGGTATTGAAAAAGCCTTGGTAATCCTGTTGAAACAGGCTTTCCTGATAGCCCGTGGACTGGCTTAACTCCCGTTTCCAGTGTTGGCTTTCCTCATAAGGAAAATGAACCAGCGAAACGGCCAGGGTGCTGATGGCCGGATCGGGGTGGTACAGAAAATAGTTTTTTTCGGGTTTCCCGTGTTCGGATAAAACCGCTTTGTACGTGTGAATGAATTTTACGATCACTTCGTTGTCAATCAAATCATCTTCGGGCAGTTCCGATAAAACATGTTCGGCGATCAGCTGCGCTGCATCCCATTTCTTGAACCCGTGTTCTAAAAGGATCCGGGCAATTTCCCGCTCCTGCAAATCATCCTTGAACAGCAGGCTGAAGGTTTGGTCGCTGTAATCGTTGTCCGCCGCTTTTCGTGCATTTTCTTCAATGGTTTTGGCTTCTTCAAAAGGCAGTTTGTTTTCCTGCAGGGAAATGCGGTTTCGAATGAACTTGTTGACCAGATTGGTAAAGCCTGTTTCGTCGATCTGCAAAAGTTGGGCAGACTGGCGGATGTAGTCCTGCTGCTTGGTGAAGTCCTCGGTCTTGTCAATCTTGGAGATGGTTTCTGCAATTTGATTCACTACTTCAGCCTTTTTGTTGGCGTCCGCTCCTGCATCCTTCAATGCAATCTCTGTTTGAAAAAGGATGAAGTCTTTTTTGTTGTGCAGAATAAAATTCTTAAAAGCGCTGGCCCCAACCCTTTTCACATAACTGTCCGGGTCTTCTTTATCGGGGATCAAAACCAGTTTTACGTTCAGGCTTTCTTCCAGGGCCATGTCCAATCCCCGCATGGCGGCCTTCACCCCCGCCGAATCGCCGTCGTAAACGATGGTAAGATTCTTTGTGTATTTTTTTATCAGCCGTAGCTGGTCCTGCGTAAGCGATGTGCCGCCGCTGGCCACCACGTTTTCAATACCTGCCTGGTGCAGGGACGTAACATCCGTATAGCCTTCCACCAGCAAACACTCATCGGCTTTGTCGATGGCATGACGGGCAAAATAAGTTCCGTACAGGATCTTGCTTTTGACATACAACTCGTTCTCCGGGGTATTGATGTATTTGGGCGCCTTGTCGTTGTTTTTGATCAGGCGGGCTCCAAAGCCAATAATTTTTCCGGTGGGGTTGTGGATGGGAAAAACAATCCGGTCGCGGTAGTTGTCCAGCAGTTGGCCATTTCGCTCAACAACCAATCCGGCTTTTTGCAACAGCTCTACGTTGTACTGCTGAGAAAGGGCCTCCCGGGCAAAGGCATCCCTGCTGTCAGGCGCATAACCCAAACCAAACTTGCGAATGGTTTCTTCGCGGAACCCTCTTTCCTTCAAATAAGCCAGGCCAATGTTTTGCCCCTGCTCGATTTCGTGCAACTGACGGGCATAAAACTGTTGGGCAAATTGGTTGATGATAAACAGGCTTTCGGATGTTTGCTGCGCCAGCTTTCTTTCAGGCGAAACCTGTGTTTCCTCTACCTCTACATTATACCGGTTGGCCAACCATTTTAAAGCTTCTACGTAGGAAATTTTTTCATGCTCCATCAAAAAACTGATGGTGTTGCCGCTTTTGCCACAGCCAAAGCATTTGAAAATCTCTTTGGAAGGCGAAACCGTAAATGATGGAGTTTTCTCGTGGTGGAAAGGGCAATTCCCCAGGTAGTTAGCGCCTCGTCTTTTCAATTTGATAAAGGAACCAACAACCTCCACAATATCAATCCGGGAAAGAATCTGTTGTATGGTGTTCTGACTGATCAAGACGGCAAATATAGGTTGGGTTTTGAAAGTTCTGGCTTGGATTTCGTTTTTTGACAACCCGATCCTTTCAACTGCACCTGGTCAAGATTTCGCTGTCGAATTCCAGCTTTATTTCGGAAGGACCCTGAGCATAATTTAAAGCATTTGGTTGAAACAAAAATCTTCTTTTTTGGAATA
This sequence comes from Bacteroidota bacterium, assembly GCA_023392575.1. Lineage (GTDB taxonomy): Bacteria > Bacteroidota > Bacteroidia > Chitinophagales > Chitinophagaceae > Flavisolibacter. The sequence continues at coordinate 2,321 of JAEVYV010000388.1, forward strand.
AAGAGGGTAAATTTATACACCATCCAACGCCTAGGGAAATTGAGGTATGCCAACATTGTAAACCTTAAAAACTTCATCCCATGGTCCAGACAGACATCTCACAGCTTTCAGCGGAATGCATCGAGTGGCGCAAAATCCTACGCAATTACCGCGATGAACTCCAGGAATACAAAAATGCGCTTGAGCAAATTTGCAGCAACACCCTCACCAAAGACCAACTCAAGGAAGTTGAACACTACCAAAACCAGTTCCACATTCAACTCATTAATATTCACGACTTAAAGCAGGCCATTAAAGGCCACGAACAGAAAATTCTTTTTCCGGAAGAAAAAATCCCGGAAGAAACGTATACCAAACACGAAACCCTTTTAAACGAATTTTTAGGACTGGAAAACACACTTCAGGAGCTGCGCAACGATTTTAAAAGCTTTGTTGGCAAGATCAGTTGCCAATGAGCGGTAACCAAACATTGCCTGTGATACATACAATATAGTGTGTAGTAGAATCACATTGCCTCACCCAAAACTTAATTTTATGCCCGAGTTTGATACCTCGCATGTAAAAAACATTGTTTTGCTGGGCCATGCCGGCTCCGGCAAAACCACCTTAGCGGAATGCATGCTTTACGAAGCAGGATTGGTTTCCCGCCGCGGTTCTGTTTACGAAAAAAATACGGTTGGTGATTATCATCAGCTGGAACAGGAACGCGGCAATTCTATTTTTTCCAAGCTCATGCACACCAAATGGCAGGGGTATAAGATCAATATCTTGGATACGCCGGGCTACGATGATTTCGTGGGCGAAGTGCTTTCTGCCCTGCGGGTAGCCGATACGGGCATCATGCTGTTAAATGCAGCGATGGGCGTGGAGGTAGGAACCGATATTATTTGGGATTACACGGAACGGTTTAAAACCCCCATGATTTTCGCCGTTAACAAGCTGGACGACGATCAGGCAGATTTTGACAAAACCATACACCAGGCCAAAGAGCATTTTGGAAGCAATATCACGGTTGTGCAGTACCCCAGGCAACAGGGAGCTGGTTTTCACGAGATTATTGATGTGCTGCGCATGACAATGTATAAGTTCCTGGATACGGGCGGCAAGCCCCAAAAACTGTCCATTCCCGAGGAGGAGAAGCAAAGGGCAGATGAGCTGCACAAAGAACTGATTGAGGCCATTGCCAGCAACGACGAAAGCCTGATGGAAAAATACTTTGACGCCGGCGAGCTGACGGAAGATGAAATGAAAGAAGGGCTTAAAAAAGCCATGATCAAACACGAACTGTTTCCGGTGTTTTGTTTGAGTGCCGAAAGAAACATGGGGAGTGGCCGGCTGATGGGTTTTATAGACAATGTTTGTCCCAGCGCCAATGAAATGCCGGCGCAGGAGTTGGTAAGCGGAGCAGAGTTGCCTTGCACGGAAAACGGTCCTACCTGCCTTTTTGTTTACAAAACGGTTTCGGAGCCGCATGTTGGGGATCTTTCCTTTTTTAAGGTTTTTTCAGGAACCGTAAGGGCCGGCATGGAACTAATCAACGAATCAAATGGCGTTGTTGAAAAAATTAACCAGTTGTTTTTAATGGAGGGCAACAAACGCATTCCTGTAAACGAACTGGTCGCCGGCGACATTGGCGCCACCTTAAAGCTTCGGAATACCCATGTCAACAACACCCTGCATGCCAAAGGAAAAAATTATGAGTTGCCGCCCATTGAATTTCCTTCGTCCAATATGACGGTTTGTATCGAGCCGGTAAACAAGGGCGAAGAAGAAAAGCTGGCCCAAGCCCTTCACCAGATAAGAGAAGAAGATCCCACACTGATTGTAGAGGTTTCTTCAGAACTCAAACAAACATTGATCCATTGCCAGGGCGATATGCACTTAGCCGTTGCCAAGTGGAAGATCGAAAACATTTACAAGGTTCCGGTTAAGTTTGGAAAACCCCGCATACCCTACCGCGAAACCATTAGAAAACTAGCCGAAGCCAACTATCGCCATAAAAAGCAATCGGGCGGGGCCGGTCAGTTTGGCGAGGTATTCATGCGCATTGAGCCTTTTTACGAAGGCATGCCCGAGCCTTCGGGTTTAACCGTTCGGGGCCGGGATGTTTTTAATTTGGACTGGGGCGGAAAACTGGTGTTTTATAACTGTATTGTTGGCGGGGCTATAGATGCCCGGTTTTTGCCATCCATCTTAAAGGGGGTGATGGAAAAAATGCAGGAAGGGCCCCTGACCGGCTCATACGTCCGGGACGTGCGGGTTTGTGTTTATGATGGAAAGATGCATCCGGTTGACTCAAATGATATTTCGTTTAAAATTGCCGGGATCATGGCGTTTAAACAGGCTTTTCAGCAAGCCGATCCCCAGGTGCTGGAACCCATTTATGCGGTGGAGGTTTTGTGCCCCGAAGAACTTACCGGCGCGGTGATGGGCGATCTGCAAAGCCGGCGCGGATTGGTAGAAGGGATTGACACCGAAGGACATTTTCAAAAAATACTGGCCAAAGTACCGCTTTCCGAACTGCATGATTTTTCTTCTTCCCTGCGCTCCATAACCCAGGGAAGGGCTAAGTTTAAAACCCGGTTTGACAGTTATCAGCCCGTTTCCAATGAGCTCCAAAAGAAACTGATGGAAGAGTACAGCAAGTCTTCAACCGAAGTTTTAGCATAATTAAAATAATTTATTTTAAACCTGGCCAGTTGTTTTCTATCAATAACAGGCTAAGTGTTTTTTGGTATTTTTCCAAATTTTTCTTAGGCATTAGGAATTTTAAAACATTTCTTATTAATTTGAAAGCACAAAGTGACCATTTATTTAAAATCTTCTTCCTATGCATGCCTATTTTCGTAACCATCAGTTATACCTGGCCGAAAGGTCAGAATGGCTTGATCGCCACGTTATCAAAACCAGCAAAAGAGCCCTCATGAAAATTGAAAGCTGGAAATTAATTGCTCAATCCGGTGATCAGGACAATCAATTAAGACTTGTTGAAAAGCTGGTAAAAGATTCTTTGCTGACCGCTATTCCCAATAAAACAGTTCTGCACAAAGAAGGGTTTTATTTATCCAATCTTAAAAATTAGCAGACATCCGTATCGGCCAAGTTCAGCGATACGGGTTGCTCCTTGTCAAACGCCAATATTCACCATTAAAAAACTGCCTTATGGGTACTTTTTTATCCTATGTACAAACAAATCGCTTTAGTGTTAGCTATCCCTATTACGGTTTATTTGGAACCGCCGATGTAAAAGTGGTGCAAGCCGAAGGCGACCCCTTGTTTGAATGCAAACTGGTCAACGGGGCCATTGTTCTGTTAAAAAAACTAGGAAATACTAGAAAGTGGATTGACGCTCAACTCAATAGAGAGACCCCGCTTTCTTCTGTTATTGGAATGTACATTGATGATTTTATAAAGGAACCTAAATAAAAAAGAGGGCCCAAAGCCCTCTTTTTTATTTATAAATTTTGATTTTAAGCGTCGGACAGTTTTGTTTTACGCTTAACCACTACTGTTTCTTCTACTAACTCAGTGTCTTCCAAAAAGCCGTTCTTTTTGAAATAAACAGCGTGCCAAACATGGTCCAAAGAAACCTGTTCTGAGCTTTCATAGTCTGCTTCCGACAGTTTGCTCCAGCTTCCATCCCGGTTCAGGTCGGTGGTGATTTTAGACGTAACCTTTGGGTAAGCAACCCAGAGTTTGGACTCCTCCTTTAGGGCCGGCATAACCTCATCGAGAATGTTGTTCAACTGATTTTCGCTTACGGCAAAAACCAGGGCAAAATCAATCTTTCTGGAACGCAATAATGGAGTCAGATTTTTAGCAAACGAAAGCTTACTGAACTGTTTTTCAATCGAAGAAGGAAGACCTTGAATAAGAATGTTTTTTTCGTTTTTCAGTTGAAGCTTTTCTAAAATTGTTTGTGACATACCGTGATAACTGTTTTTTTTAAACTTGTGAAGTAGTAAGGTTTTTTCACACAAACAGGTACGCAAAAGTACGAAAAAAAAGGGTCTTGGCCAAGGCTGGGCACGGAAAAAGCCCGCCAATGCTTGTGTTTGCGGGCTTTCTAATAAAATTTTAATGCATCAAATCTTACTTCATAGGCTTGTAGTACTTCAATGCTTCCGGCATGTATTTCTCCAATTGTTCAATTCGGTGACCTTCTGACGGGTGGGTGCTTAAGAACTCCGGAGGACGCTGGCCATTGGATGCTTTTTCCATTCTTTGCCACAAAGCGATGGCTTCCCTAGGGTTATAACCGGCCATCGCCGTCCAGATCAATCCATAATGGTCTGCTTCCAGTTCTTGCTTTCGGGAAAACGGCAGCATCAGACCTACCTGGCTTCCTACTCCATAAGCCTGCATGAACAGGTTTTGAGTGGCTGCGGGTTTGTTCGCTAAGGCTACAGAAAGCGCCGCACCGCCCAACTGCTGTGCTAATCCCTGACTCATCCTTTCGTTTCCGTGTTGAAAAATGGCATGCGAAATCTCGTGTCCCAAGACAACGGCCAAGGCTGCTTCGTTTTGGGTAATGGGCAACAAACCTGTGTACACAACTACTTTTCCGCCCGGCATGGCCCAGGCATTTGCATCGTTGCTTTGAACAAGGTTAAACTCCCATTTATACCCGTCCAGCACATTGCCCAAATTGTTCTGCTTGTAATACTGTGTTACCGCATTGGCTACCCGCTGCCCTACCCGGCGCACCATTTCTGCATCTCTGTCGGCCGAGGGAGTTACGACTTTATTGGTGGATAAGAATTGACGGTATTCCTGTGTCGCCATCGCCTGCAGTTCCTGTTCAGACACAAGTTTGAATTGGTTTCTACCGGTAACAGGATTAGTGGAACATGACACAAAAGTGGCTACCATCAGAAGAAAACTGGCTAATTTCTGTATCATCTTTAACGTTTTAGAGTAGAGTTCAATGATTATTCCAAAAACAGTATATGAGATTGAGCCGAACTTCAGAAGCTTACTTCAGAACTGTTAAAGCTATTTGCGGCTTTTTCGCCGGCGGTCGCGGTGCTTTAAGATGGGCACCTTGCTTTCGTTTCCTTTTAACAGCCGGCCAATATTCTTTTGATGGGTAAGAAGAACCAGCATGGCCACGGTAATGGCAAAAATGCGGTACAGTTTC